>CATLOZ010000084.1 GCA_950054395.1 uncultured Chloroflexota bacterium | reverse complement strand
CCGCCTTTACCTTCTATAATTTTCGAAATATTTCTAACTATATGACGTGCATCGTATCCTTTTTCTATTGCAATTTTTGTGAGTTTGACAACTATCACTGGCCCTTTATCAGATCTGGTTCCAAGTATAATAATTGAATGAATTAAAATTGATTGTATATCATCAGATAATTCTCTTAGCATTTTTGAATCAATATCAACTATCTCAAGAACAATATTAAGATCATCAAAATTTTGAGAATTCCCAGCTAATTCTTTCGCCAATTTAGATATGATTTTAGATCTATATTTCTGAACCTCTTTGGATAATTCATCAACACTGCTAGTTAAAAATTGTATCCGATCTAATAATTTTACCGGAGAACTATTAAATACTTCTGCAAGTTCGTTCAGTGAATTTGATTTTTCAGATAAATACTTATTTGCCCTGCGACCAGAATATGCTTCAATTCTTCTAAGACCAGAACCTATACTAGATTCTGATAAAATTATAAAATCACCTAATTCTCCTGTTTGTTTTACATGAGTTCCGCCACATACTTCAAAGCTAAAAGTTGATTTGTCTCCAATCTCAATTAACCTTACAGTCTGATCATATCTATCACCAAAAAATGCTAAAGCTCCTCTTTTAATTGCTTCATTATATTTATCTTCTGATTTCCTAATATTAGAGTTTGTATCAATTTGTTCACTTACTAAATTTTGCACATTATTTATCTCAATTTTTGTTAATGCTTTAGGATGGCTAAAATCAAATCTCAATCTTTCAGGTTCTACAAGAGAGCCTGCCTGTCTTACATGATTTCCCAAGACAGCTCTTAAAGCAGCATGTAATAAGTGTGTCGCTGTATGATTGCTACCTGAATCTTGCCTGGCTATTGAATCAACAGAATTTGTAACTTTATCTCCAATAGAAAGAATAGAAGGATTTTGAGCATATTCTTTAGTCTTCAATTTGCAAAAATGAGAAATTATTCCTGGTATTACTTCTTGTGTATCATATACTTTAAAATCAAAAGAAGAGTTATATATATTACCTATATCTCCTACCTGCCCTCCTCCTTCTGGATAAAAAGTAGTTGAGTCAGTAAGTAATTCTAAATCAATTTCATACCCTTCATCCTCAATTAATTTAATTTTATCTACAAATTTATTTTCAAAAATTATTCCAACAATTGTTGTTTCTTTTTCTAATGATTCATAACCATCAAATTTTATATTTGAAATTTTAATATTTCTATATTCATCAATTTTTGATGAAGATGTGTCAAATTTCGAAGATTCTCTTGATCTTTTTTTCTGTTTATCCATCAATGTTTCAAACCCTTGAAAATCAACATTTGTTTGGTTTTCACTAGCTATTTCTGTACTGAGTTCGACAGGAAATCCATATGTATCCCATAATTTAAATAACAATTCAGAATTAATTATTACTCCTTTATTTTGTTCAAAAAAGTTTTCTAATTCAGAAATTCCACGTTGATATACAAATGAAAATTTTTCCTGCTCCTGTTCAATAACGGAATAAATAAAATCTTCATTGTTCTTTAATTCTGGATACCATAGATTCATATTTTCGATTATAAACTTAGAAATTGTAGTTAAAGTATTTTCTTTTAAACCCAATTTATCTGAATATCTAATAGCTCTTCTTAATATTCTTCTGAGAACATAAGCTCTTCCCTCATTGCCAGGTATAACTCCATCAGCTATAAGAAAAGTAGAACTTCTCATATGTTCAGATACAATCCGAAAAGCAATATCATCTAATATATTGTTGTAATACTTTTTATCACAGGAATCTTCAATCAATCTGATAATTGACATAAATAAATCGGTTTCATATATATTTTTTACTCCCTGCATAATAACTGCCAATCTCTCTAATCCCATACCAGTATCAACACTTGGTGCTGGAAGTAATTTTCTATTACCGCCTTCATCCTGATAAAATTGCATAAAAACTAAATTCCATAATTCTACAAACTTTTCACATTTATCCCCGTTTTCATTAATTACAGTCTCACAATTCGGGCCACATGAGTCCAATTCGCATGCAGGGAAATCTGGTCCCATATCATAATGTAATTCTGAACAAGGGCCGCAAGGACCTTCTAATCCAGCAGGTCCCCACCAGTTATCTTCAGATCCGAACTTATATATTCGTTCATTTGGTATCCCTGCATTATTCCAAAATTCTGAGGATTCATTGTCACTATCATGTATAGTAATAGAAAGCCTGTTTATATCTAATTTAAGTACATTTGTTAAAAAATCTATGGAATATTCAATAGCTTCTTTTTTAAAATACTGTCCAATACTGAAATTCCCCAACATTTCAAAAAAAGTTAAATGAGTAGAATCTCCCACTTCATCAATATCAACAGTTCTAAAACATTTCTGAGAAGTAGTTAAAATATTTGATGGGGCTTCTGCATCACCAGAAAAATATGATTTAAACTGAACCATTCCAGCATTAGTTAACAATAAAGTTGGATCTCCAACAGGAATAAGTGAAGAGCTCGGATATCTTAAATGTTTTTTAGATTCAAAATATTTAAGAAAATTTTCTCTAATTTTATCACTTTTCAAATTCAGCTATCTCCTTTAACAAATATTTAGATTAATATATTAAATACTTTTAAATTAAAATTCATGTAGTATAAGTACTATATTTAAATTATTTAATCTCTTCATATAAAGCAAATGTAAATTTAAATTCTCGTCTATATACTATTGTTTTATTATTGTATTATATTAAAAAATTTTTAAATTGTTCTCTAACTCGGTGAATAATATGCAAGAATCTTTTTTAACTCCAAATTCATTAATAAATGAACTGAAGAAAAATAAAGTTACACATGTTGTATGACTACCAGATAGTGAAACAATTTTTATATATAACA
>CATLOZ010000083.1 GCA_950054395.1 uncultured Chloroflexota bacterium | reverse complement strand
TTTTTAATAAAGTAGTTTTTCCTGCACCATTCTTACCAATGATTCCTATTTTTTCACCTTGGTTAATTTCTAAATTAATATTATTTAATGCTATAATTCGATTAGACTTTTGGCCATTATTACTTTCTACTTGTCCAATTATTGAATTTGGGTCTGGTTTTCCTGTTAATTTTGCCCACCATGATTGGATGTCTTGACCTAGGGAACCATACCCAAAAGTTCCTAATTGATATTCCTTATTTAAGTTTTCAATTTTAATGACAACAGACATAAATCTATACCGAGTCCAGAAATGTTTTTTCGACTCTATTAAAAATAATCAAACCAATAAATAACATTACTACTGTGGTAATGAGACCATTTAATATAAAAGTTGATTCAATTGAGCTTATGCCGAATAGTAATTGTCTTGCTGTTTCAACAATACCAACCATTGGATTAAAACTAATTAAATAATGCCATTTTTTTGGTAAGATAGAAAGTGGATATACAATTGGACTTATATACATCCAAAGTGAAACAATGAAAGCATAAAGGAAGTTAAGATCTTTATATTTTACCGTGAATGACGATATTAAAATCCCGGTGCCAATACCTAAAAGACTACATTGAAATAATAATAATGGAATAAGTATTGTTTGGAAACTCAGTTTCGATTCCATTCCATTGGTCACAAAATAATAATAGAATCCAGCAAATAAAATAAATTGAATTATCAATTTAATAAATGCACTAATTGCTTGAGAGATGGGAACTGTTAATCTGGGAAAATAAACTTGAGAAAAAAGTGACTCATTCGCTGAAAATATTGATTTTCCTGCATTCAAACAGGTGCTGAAATATATCCAAAATAAATTGCCCGACATATAAAACAAAAATTGGGGGATTCCATCTGTAGATAATTTGGCAATTTTACCAAAAATAAAGGTACTTATAAGGGTAGCAATAATTGGAGTAATAATAAAATATAGAGGACCAAGTATTGTCTGTTTATGGATTGAAACCAAGTCTCTTCTTACGAATAATAAAATTAAATCACGATATTTCCATAAACTTACAATATCAAGGTTCAGCCATCCCCTGTGCGGAGTTATTACTAAATCCCATTGATTTTTAGAATTTTTAATCAATTATATATGAGATTAAGAGCTTTCTTCCGAAGTATAGTAATATTGATGATAACTATAATAATTTTTTGAATAGTAGGAATTTTTTTTATTTAAATCATTGAATACTACTCCTGTCAAGATCGTGTTTACATTGGAAAGTGCCGTTAAAGTATGGTTAATGCTGTCCTTATCTGTAATTCCAAACCTTACAACAAGAATAAACTGATCAATCAGTTGTGATAAAACAGCGGCATCAGTTACAGCCATGACAGGGGGAGCGTCAAATAAAACAACATCATACTTTTCTTTTAATTCTGCTATCATGTTTCTCATTAATTCCGATCCTATTAATTCTGAAGGATTTGGGGGGATGGCTCCACTATAAATAATCTGAAGATTTTCTACATCTGTAGGATTAATGATAGTTTCCATCTTTTCTTCTATACCACTTAAATAGTGGGTTAATCCTTTTTCATTATTTGCATTAAATACTTTATGTAGAACAGGCTTTCTAAGATCTCCATCAATAAGCAATGTTTTTTTACCTAGATTTGCATAAGTAATAGCTAGATTTATTATTGTTGTTGTTTTCCCTTCACCAGGTCCCGGGCTGGAAACCATTATGGTGCCTTGATCCCCTTTTGTTGTGTACATTAAGCTGGTGCGAAGACTACGATATGATTCTGAAATTGGAGACCTTGGGTCCTCGTGGGTCACCAGCCTCCTTTGTATTGTTCCTACTGACTTCCACCCATTTTCTATAATGCTCCTTTTGTCATTACCATTTTCATTACTCTTTTTTGAATATTTTTTTGAATCATGGGTAATAGAAGGAATAATGGCAAGAACGGGTAATTTTTTATGTTCTATAAATTCAACTGATTTTATGGTGTTATCAAAATACTCAATAGTAATACTGCACCCAAGCCCAATAAATGCACCTATAATTATTGCCATCATTATATTTCCGGAAATATCCGGACTTATTGGTTTTCTTGGTTCTTCTGCTTGATTAATAATCCGTACCTTCCCGGGTTCGGATGCCATGCTCACCCGTGCTTCCTCCATCTTCTGGCGCATATAGGCATAGGTGCTAGAAAGCACTTCCTTTTCTCTGCTCAGTTTTCCTAAATAAGATTGTTTCTCAGGTAATACCTTTATGTCATCCTTATATTTATATATTAAGGATTGATATTCAAATAATTTAGATTCTAATAAATTTAAATTAGTTTCTAATTGTAATAAATCACTTATCAAACCTTGCCTGTGATCCAAGGGGTCTAAAATTGATAATCCAGCTGCTATTAATTCATTTGTTTTACCCTCTAATTGATTTTTAAGGTTTTTTAAATTTTGTTTTGTTTTTATGACTGCTTCATGATTTTCTCCATAAATTGTTGAATTTTTAATAAGCTCAGCTTCTTTTTCATTCACCTGTTCCCGTAAAGCAAATAATTGGGCATTTATTGAACTCAACATCTGTTCCGCCAAGTCTTGTTCGACATCAGATAATTGCTCAGTTAAATATTTTTTCTGACTATGGATGATATTTATTTCTAAATTAGCATTATTAAAATTTGATTCAACAGATGTTAAATTATTCATTAGGTTTGATACATTACCCTTAATATCATAAATTTGATTTTCCTGCTTATATTTTTGAATATTTTTTTCAATTTCCGCCATTTCATTTTCTTTTTCATTCAATCGATCCTGTAAAAAAGATTTCAATCCTGTAGCTTCGTTACTACTCCACTCTCTATCTCTTTTTTGAAATGCGGTTGCAACAGCATTAGCAATTAAAGCAGCTTCCTCGGGATGGGGACTTTTTGCC
>CATLOZ010000082.1 GCA_950054395.1 uncultured Chloroflexota bacterium | reverse complement strand
CCTGACGGATTAGCAATCCTCTGCTGTCTCTTCGACAAAGTTAAAAAGTGTGCACTAAATGAGCAGTGTTTTTTAGAAAATATTTCATTCTTAACACTTGGTACAACTTTGGGGGGAAGGCCAGTAGTGCTGATTGGGAATCAGCGAGAGTGGTAAGCCCAAACACGGGGATAGAGAATGATATGGTGACGTTCTGATTGTAATTCAGGAAAGATAAAGTCCCCATTTAAACGAGGCTTTAAAATCGCTAATACAGAGTGAGGCAGAGGTACTTTAAGATAGATATGTGGTCTTGCTCACATCTGATATTCTCCTTATTAAAATGTTTTATGTATGTATGATTATATCCTTAAATTCTAAAGGATACAATCATTTTAATAATTGATAAAACTACTACATATATTATTAATTTCAGTATATTTCTTAAATCCGCTAAATGGCCAGGAATGTTTAGGGGGTGAGCTTAGGACAATCGATTCCTATCTTTATGGTAGATTTGAAGTTAATATGAAATCAGCTGCAGGAGGTGGCTATGTCAGTTCATTTTTTACATATCATGATCATTGGGAAGATTCTAGTCCAGATGAGTGGGGTTTATTAACGAATGAAATTGATATAGAAATGACAGGCAATCAAGATGCTTCCGTTCAATTTACAACGCATCATCCTGGAGATCCTAATTCATGGTCCTATGGTGAAATCATTGATGTTGATTTCAATCCCCATATTGAATTTCATGATTATGCTATAGAATGGACACCATATAGCATTAAATGGTTTGTGGATAATATTGAAGTATACAGCCAAGATCAAAATATAGTTGATGATTTAATATATCCTCAGAAAATAATGATGAATTTATGGTCTGCAGTTTGGATAGATTGGGTAGGCGTATGGGATCCTGGTACTATGCCTGTGAATTCCTATTATAATTTTGTTAAATATTATGAGTATACTCCGGGAGAAGGTTCTGATGGATCAAATAATGATTTTACACTATCTTGGATTGATGAATTTGATTCTGTTGATATAACCAGATGGGAAGAGGCCACACATGGCTTCAATGGTAATAATTGTCAATTTGATCCTGTAAATGTAATCTGTCATGATGGCAAATTGATATTGATTGTATCAGATATTAGTTATATTCTAGGAGATGTTAACAATGATATGATCCTAAATATTATTGATATCATTCATATAGTAAATATGATATTAAATTTTGAGGATATTATTAATGTTGCTGATTACAATCAAGATAACTCACTAAATATTCTTGATCTTATATTTATTATAGATCAAATTCTTGGATAACAGCAAAATAATTTATTATTGGATCATTCTTGAAAACAGGAGGTGAAAAGTTCATACCTTCTAATTGAAGAGAAACTGCAAACCCGCACTCTGTAAAATTCAGCTTAAAACTGTATTAGTACCCGTTAACTGATCCTGCTAACCTACCTCACCTATCCAACTCATCTTTCAAGTCCAGTTTCCATATACCCAGCAGTCTAGATACGGTAATATTCAGGTAAAATACTAGTTAACCTGGATTATTTTAGAGAATAAATTATTAAAAATGAAAATAATTATTATATTATACCTATTAATGTGTAATAAATTTGCATTATGAAAAAAGTCAAATTACAGGAAATTGCCGATAAGGTTGGGAAATCTGTTGCTACAGTATCTAGGGTTTTATCAAAAACAAAACTTAGGAATACAAAAACCGAAATCGCTGTTATTTCAGCAGCAAAAAAGCTGGGATACCCTTATCTGCCTGCGAAATTCAACGATGTAAAACTGAAAAATATTGTTTTTATTACTCAATTGGAAGAGGGGGAATTTTACCTTTCATTATTTAAGGGCTTCCATGAGACCAGTGTTGGAACTAATTACCGGTTTACTCTGATTAGTCTTAAAGATAAAAAAAAGCCCATCAGCGAGATTGTCAATATAATTAAAACATATGATGCTGGGTGCATATTCCTACCAAGTTTAAACGACGAAGATTATTTACAAATTAAGGAAGGCTGTTATAGCATCCCTATTGTTTCATTAGCGCCAATTCCTACTCCTACTATAGACACCATTACATTTGATTCTTATAGTGGTGGAAATATTATGGCAAAACATTTTTACCAGTCAGGGTTTAATAATGTGGGAATAATATATGGGAAGCCCAATTTGGCTGAAGCAAATAATCGAAAAAATGGTTTTTTAGATTTTGTTAATAGGCATAAATCAATGCGTCTACTATGGGAATATAATGGTGATTATGGAACAAATAGCGGAAAGAAGGCTTTTCATGATTTTAATGAAAATGAATTTAAAAATAATATAGCCATTTTCTCCTGTAACGATACCATGGCATTAGGCTTTTTGAGAGAAGCGACTGCTAATAGAATGGATATTCCTAAGGATTTAAAATTAGCAGGTTATGATGACATTCCAATGTGTAAAAATACTATCCCTTCCCTTACTTCCATTACAACTAACTACAGGGATATAGCGCGACAGGTTATTTTATATTTAGAACAAAATACTAATGATCTTAAAGGTCATCTATATTTGGTTCCAGTTAGCTTAGCCAAACGTAAAAGTACAAGTTAGTTTGCATGACTCCTATTCCATTGATTAGGTTTTGATAGCACCATTTATTTAAAGTTCTAAAACACAAAATATTAATCCCAATTTTCTGCCTTTACATTTACTTATTTTTCATTATTGTGATATAAATCACATTATTTTCTCATCAAGGCTAGCAGATTTTACTTGCATGTATATTTGATATTTAATTACATTACTTGCAGATTATATGAAAATAATTTTTATAATATATAAAAAATAATGCAAATTCTTTGCATATAAAAGAGGAGAATATAATGTTAAGCATAAGTAAACAAATCAAGAATCTATTAACAGTAGTTGCTTTTTTAGGTCTAGTAAGTGCTCAATCTGTAGTCACTTTTGATTTAGATGGCGTTGATGAATGTGG
>CATLOZ010000081.1 GCA_950054395.1 uncultured Chloroflexota bacterium | reverse complement strand
ATATAGAAAATTTATATGAAAAATTGGAAAATAATAATGATATTTATTTATTTATCCAATATTTAGAAGAATTAAAAAATATAATAGACAAAGAAGAATTTAATAAATATTTAAATAATATTAATATTGAAAGTTATATATTCAAATCAAAAAATAATTATATTTTAAATTTTAAAGATGAAGATAATAAAAATTATATAGATTTTAAAAATAAAAACAAAGTAGAAGAAATTTTTAATTACGATCCTGATATTTTTCTTATAGAATTATTTAAACAAATTGGAACAAATCATAAAAAACTTATTGAAATATTGGATGGATTCAAACCTGAACAAAAGTAGGCTACTCTGTACTGCATTATTAGTTACCTTCAGCTTTAGCCAGCAGGTAATTGCTGTTGCTGATATAGAATCTACAGGAATTAATGAAATTCAGCAAAGTATGTTTTTTAATCAATTCGAATCCGAACTGGTACAAACCCAATATTATACTGTTACCAGCCGCTCAGAGGTGGATAAAATTCTTAAAGAACAGGAATTTCAAAGTAAAGGTTGTACCGATCAGCAGTGTGCCGCAGAGATTGGAAAATTGTTAAATGCAGATCTTATGCTGCTAGCTGAAATTGTTTATGATGAAGCATCCTCTTTTATAAGTATTTCTTTAAAACTTGTAGATGTGTTAACAGCTAAAATAATAACAGCAAAGACATTTACAAAAAATGTAACTCAACCATATGATATTTTCCCCTATATCCCTGAATATTTGATAGAATTAATAGAGAGCCAGGATATTGATTTTCAACCTTTTAGAAGGCAATCTCAGGGAGTTGATACATATGGCTATATTTCAATAAATACAATACCAAATGGTATGACGGTAAAAATTGATGGTGATAAACTCAGAGAAATAACTCCAATTAAAAAATACAAAATAAATACTGGTAAACGTACAATAGTTATATATTCTGAAGATTATGAACGATCAAGTCAAACAGTTAAAATCCTTCAAGATTCAACACAATCTCTTAACGTTTCTATGGCCAAGAAGCACGGTCTTTTAGTGTTTTATTCAAAAGTTCCAGAATCAAATATTTACATTGAGAATAATTTTATAGGAAAAACACCCAAAAAATCTAAAGCCCCCTTTGAATATGAACTAGAAGTTGGAAAATATGAAATACGAATTGAAAAGGAATTTTATAAAACATTATTTGAAGATGTCAAAATTACAGGCGAACCTACAGAGTTAAGCTTTGATCTCCAACCTGAACCAGTTAATATATCAATCATTACAAAACCAAACTCTGTGAATGCAACTATATTTATTGATGGGAAAAAAGCAGGAAAGAAAACTCAAGGTGGAAGTTTTGACACTGAGTTAGATCCTGGAACCTATTCGATTTGTGTGGAAGCAACAAACCAAGGAAAAGAAAAAACATTAATAATTGAACCAGGGAAATATAATGAAATTGAACTTAAGCTGAAAAAAGGTGTAGATTGTAAAAACATAAAAACCCAAGATAATAATAATCTTATTGGAGTAGGGATATCATTAGGTTTGCCTTCTTATTTACTTAATTATAATTTACGTTTTTCAACAAAAAAACTTAACTTTGAATATGCTGCTGATATGTATAAAGTTTATAAAAACCAGTTGCAAAATATCGAAGATATTGAAAATTTGCAGATTCTGGGCAATCAATTCACTTTTGGTATAGGCAGCCATCAAAATGGATATTGGAACATTTTCTATGGGGAGACTCAATTTTTAGGCCCTAAAACATTTACTGTATTATATGTTATTGATAACACCACTTATGAGTACTGGGGTCTCAGCAGGAAACAATATGGAAAAGTATTTTATTATGAAATTGGCTTGAATTGGGGTGATCGAGAATTCTATAATGGAAAAGGACAAGTATTTATTCAATGGGGTACTATGTTGAAATACCACTTTTAATATGATATGATGAAGTTCAAACGAAAATTTATTGTCATATTTTTATTTATTTCATCTTGTAATATACCCTTTGGCCCTGATTTTTATCCCGAGCTTTCTTACCTTTATGTAACCAGTCCGGGTGGAGGTAACAATTGGGATATTGGTAGCAGTCAATCTATTTCGTGGTCAGTGCAGAATCATTCCTTTACATCTGTGAAAATAGAATTATATAAAAATGATACATTGCTCACCCCGCCTATTGAAACACAAATCAATATTAATGGACAATCAAGTAATAATAATTCAGATCAAACAGCAGATTCCAGCAAAGTACAGGGAGATTATGATTGGTTACTTCGATATGAATATGGTGAAGGTGATAATTACAAAGTAAGAATTACAGCAGAACAAAAAGAATCAGGTATTGATACATCCATCTATGCCGAAAGCGATGAGTTTAAATTATCATGTAGTACATGTCCCATATATTTTCAAATAACATCTCCCAGTGGAGGAGAAATATGGGAAATTGGATCAAGTCAAGAAATTAAGTGGGAAACTAATTCTGCGATTATGGACAATTTAGCTTCTGAACAAATAAAAATAGATTTATATAAAAGTAACATATATTTTTCGACAATTGCAGATAATATTGAAAATTTTGGGTTACATCCATGGACGGTTGCAAATATTGATGGCTTAGAACAGGCAACTAATTACAAAATAAGAATCTCAAGTATTTCTGAACCAGAGAAATATGGTGAGAGTTATGATAATTTTGCTTTGAAACAGGGTCCATTTATCAAAGTAACTTCCCCCAATGGTGGTGAAACCTGGGCACCGGGCAGTAGCCATAATATTACCTGGACCAGTGCTAATTTATCCAATACTAGAGTAAAAATAAACCTCTATCGCAGCAGCAGTGCAGATGGTTCATACGCATATAATTATACTATCGATAGTTCTGAATCCAATGATGGCAGTTATACCTGGAATATTTCTTCCAGCCTGTCAACAACAAAGTATTATAAGATTCGGATAGAAGATTATAATGATTCATCAACTTATGATGAAAGTGATGCATCTTTTAATATAAATTGATCTTCCGACAAAAAGAAATACGCATCAGCACTAAACCCCGGGGGTTTCATTCTATAACTCATGAAGTGGTTTCCCAATTTCCTGATTTAGGAAAGTTGCAAACAGGTATCTGCCAGATATTCATTAAACATACTTCGGCCTCACTTACTATTAATGATGATGCTGATCCAACCGTTTTATTGGACTTCGAATCCCATTTTAATCAATTGGTACCGGAAGACCAACC
>CATLOZ010000080.1 GCA_950054395.1 uncultured Chloroflexota bacterium | reverse complement strand
CTGCTGTTCTATTATTTGTATCATCTGAAGTTAAGTTTACAGTTGAAACTGTTGGAGCAGTATTAGCTATTGTTAGATTACTAGAATTACTCCATGAACTCCAATCAGTTCCATCATATCCCCTTATACCAAATATCCAAGTTTCTCCACCAGTAGTATTTCCTGATCCTATGAAAGTTAGATTAGCCAGTGAAGTAACTTCTACTGAATTGTTATACCACTTAGTTTGATTTATTGTTATTGTATCTCCATCAACATCTGAAAAACTAAATACATTAATCAAAAATTTAAACTAACTATATTGAAAGATCTATTCTTGTACCGCTGTTAGCACTTTTACGGGTAGCTTCAGTAAATTCCATATATTTAACTCCTGTCTCAAAAGGGGTATGTGTTATCAACTCTTTTCCTCTAATTGCTGATATAAACTCTTCCTCTACTCTCCAATGAGACTGATAATTATCAGGTATTTCTATTTCACATAAATTCGTTTCACGATCCCCTTTATATAAAACATAGTCAACACAATCTAACATCAAAGTACCCTCTGTGCCAAATATCCATACACTATCTTTTTGAGCATTCCCCTGAACTGTACTCATTTTTATATTATATGTAGCCCCTATTTGCAAATCTCCTATTATATTTATATGATCTGGAATCTCAATGAAAGAATAATCTTTATTATTCTTTTTTGAATTGACAACTGTTTTAGCTCTGGAATATACATTTTTTGCAGGCCCTACCCATCTCATCATAGCCTCATACCAAATACCTAATTGCATGACATTCATACCGCTTAAATATAAATTATTTCTCCAATGATATTCAGATCCATAATCTGGATATCCAGCATTTACAGTCAGAGGAGTTTGATGACTAATCGATATATCAATTTGTATAATTTCCCCTATTTCTTTCTCAGCTATAATTTTTCTTATATATTTATCAAATTTCAAAGTCATTGGACCTGGGACAATTTGTGCAATAAGCCCAGGAGATGCTTTTGATAAACTTAACATATCTTTAGCATTTTCATAACTATCAGTCATTCTTGCTTCAGTCATAACATGTTTACCATTATTTAAAGCAGCTTCTACAAGTGTTTTATGCATATATGGCCATGTTCCAATACAAACAGCATTTATATCCGAATCCTTTACCAAATCTATCCAATTAGAAAAAACTTTTTGTATTGTAAACTCATCAGCAACTTTCTGTCCAGATTCTCTAGATCTATTACAAACTGAAACGACTTCAACTCCATCCAGTTTTTGAAAATTTGGAATATGAAATTTTCTAGTATTTTCACCAGCACCAATAATACCTATTTTTATCTTGTCTTCCATTTATATACTCTCTACTTATGTTTATAATTTATGAATATTTATTTTATATTAAAATATTAATAAATATTAAAAAGGAAAAAAACTAATTAATAATCTAAATATGCTATCATCATTTCCTATAAAAGGAGAAATATATGAATTTTGCTGCTAATCTTACAATGCTTTTTACAGAATATGACTTTTTAGACAGATTCGAAAAAGCATATAAATATAACTTTAAAGCTATAGAATATTTATTTCCATATGATTACAACCCTCAAGAATTAAAAAACTTATTAAATGAATTCAATCTAAAACAAGCTTTACATAACCTACCTGCTGGAGATTGGAATAACGGTGACAGAGGGATTGCATGTCACCCAGACAGAACAGACGAATTCAGAGAAGGTATTGATAAAGGGATCGAATATGCAAAAACATTAAATTGTAATCAGCTAAATTGCCTTATTGGAATACCACATGATGACATAAGTCAAAAAGAATTGAAAAATACAATAATAAGTAACCTCAGATATGCTTCTGATAAATTAAAAAATGCAGGAATTATATTATTAATAGAAGCAATTAATACTATAGATATACCCGGTTTTTATTTAAACACTACAAAACAAGCTAAAGAAATAATAAATGAAGTGAATTCAGACAATATATTCATTCAGTATGATATATATCATATGCAAATTATGGAAGGCAATCTTTCATTGACATTACGTAACAATATTGAAATGATAAAACACATACAAATAGCTGATCATCCTGGTCGAAATGAACCTGGAACCGGGGAAATAAATTACAACTTTTTACTTAAATATATTCAATCTATAGGTTATAAAGGATATATAGGATGTGAGTACAATCCGTATAGTAACACTGAAGATGGATTAACGTGGTTAAATAAATATTAAATAAAGAAAATGCCATGAATGAAATTATAATTATTAACTTTACAGATCAAATACTTTCATTACACAATGAACATAAAATTGATCAATATACAAGCTTTGAAACTTTAAAAATTACAGGCCAACAAACTTGTTTTATAATTGTAAAATCATTATCAGATATCCCGGATACAAAATATGCAACTAAGATAATCGATAAATCCAATATCTCTTTTTATCTAATTACAATTGACATGGAACCAGATTTAATAGAAAAAAACCCCATAACAAAATCTGTCAAAGCATTAATATCTGGATTTAACCAAAAAAACTTAATGTATAAACTTAATGAATTAATAAAGATGGTATAAATTTTGTCAGAATTCTTTGATGTAGTGACACAAAAAGAAGCTATTAAAAAAAACTTTTGTCTGGAAAAAATTTCCCTGTAATGACTTCAGAAAAAGTGGGTACGATTAACTCAGACGGTCGTATACTATACTATGATATAAAGTCTGATATAAATCTTCCTCATTTCAACAGGTCTTCTATGGACGGTTATGCAATATATGCTAATAATTCAAACCGGGTGTCATTATCAACTCCAAATTACCTTGAGAGTATTGAGGAAATTAAAATGGGAGATGTTCCAAAACATAAAATAATTACTGGAAAAACATCTCGTATCTTTACTGGAAGAATGTTACTTAAAGGATCTAATGCTGTGATTATGGAGGAGGACACTGAAGAATTAGGAAATAATATGATAGAAATTAAAAAACCTGTTTCTTTTGGCGAAAACATACTATATAAAGGATAAAGGTGAAGAAATAAAAAAAAGATGAACGAATAATCAATAAAGGTGCTAATAATGCCAAAAGATGTGTTGAATAGGCATCGGGTGCTAAACACATAGAAGCAGAATTAAAAAGCAACAAAACGATCGGAGATAAACCCGGAATGTCCAACTCTAACTAATCCGAGTTATGTACCATATGAATAAAATTATTGCAATATTCGTTATACTATTATTAACTAGTTGCACTTTTGGTGAAAAAAGAATTAAAATATTCTCAATTGAAAAACCAAGAGAAAAATTAGACTACCCAATGCCAACTGCATTACAACTTGAAGAATTAAAATGGATCATCATTACAAGTGAAAATGCAGAAGAAGTATTTAGAAAATTAGAAGAAAAAGGAATTGATCCTGTATTATTTAGGTTAACAGATAAAGATTTTTAAATGCTAGCAAAGAACTTTGCACAAATAAAACAAA
>CATLOZ010000079.1 GCA_950054395.1 uncultured Chloroflexota bacterium | reverse complement strand
AAATTAATTGATAAAACTGCCGGCATCTGGAAAACGATCAATATCCTGAATTACATCTTTATCTGATAGTGCAGAAAAAGGTTCGACCCAGTTAAATCTGAGTCGAACCTGGTTTATCAGCTGCGGTGAAAGTTAGTGATAATGCCGTGCCGCATTAATCACTTTTTTTGCCATCGCTTCGTCATTGCATTTATCGGCAATGTCACCCAGCGTGATAACACCCACCAACTCTTCGTTGTTCGGGTTGTTAAGCACTAACAGGCGTTGCACCTGTTGATCAGCCATATTGTTTACAACTTCATCAATAGGTTTACCTGCTTGGTAAACTTGTAAGTTTTTTAAATATTCTGGGACAAGGTCTTTGCGGTGCATGTTGCTCCTTATTCTTCTAAGTAATTTAAATTGATATTAACCTGAGTGATTCTAACTTCTTTAGTGCTAATTGAATAGTTTTGACCGGTGCATCATGTACTTAGGATTAGGATGATTTAGACTATCATTTATGACGAAATATAACATTAAAATTTACAAAGATATCAAAGTTAAAATGAGAGATGGTATTAATTTATATACTGATATATATTTGCCCTGTGATCCCGAATATAACACCACGAATAATACACCTATATTGCTCGAAAGAACTCCTTATGATAAAAAAGCATTAAATCTCACGGAAAGATATAATTACTTTTGTTCAAATGGATATATTATTGTTACCCAGGATTGCAGGGGATGTTTTGCATCAGAGGGAGAATTATATTTTTTAACACAGGAAGCACCAGACGGATTAGATACATTAAACTGGATAGGAAGGCAAAATTGGTTTGAAAATTCTAATAAAAACGTAGGCACATTTGGTACTTCATATCAGGCTTGGACACAAAGTGCCGCTGCAACTCAAAATCCAAAAAATTTAAACGGTATGATAGTAAATATGGGTGGTAGTAATGCATATACTTCTACAGTAAGGCAGGGCGGGGCAATGGAATTAAGATTTATAGCCTGGGCTTTTTGGCACTCAGCATCAAACACAAATAATAGTTTAAAATCACTTGAAACTGATTTGGCAATTAATTCATACAATTTTGAAAATGCACTCAATAACTGGCCTATTAAAAAAGGGTTAACACCTTTAAGCCTTATCCCAAATTATGAAAGATGGGCATTTGATATATTAACTAATACTGATTATGACGAATATTGGATGCAACCAGGTTTTGCTATTGATGAATATTATGATGATCATCCTGATATACCAATGATATATGTTGGTGGTTGGTATGATTCATATACAAGAGCTACAATTGAAAATTTTGTTGGATTAAATAAAATTAAAAATTCAGAAATTAAATTAATAATCGGGCCATGGACTCATGGAACAGCTCAACCTGAGATAACATTTTCAGGAGATTTGGAATTTGGTCAAGATGCTTCAATTGGATCATTTAAAGATTTTCATCTAGCCTGGTATAACAAATGGTTTAAAAATACTAAGACCAAAAATGATTCAAATTATTTATACGATGCACCTATTAAAATATTTGTTATGGGTTCAGGTGATGGTCGTAAAACTAAAGATGGAAGATTATTTCATGGAGGATATTGGAGAGAAGAAAATGAATGGCCATTAAAAGATACAAATTTTATAAAATATTATATGAATAACGATAATATTTTATCCAAAACTAAACCTAACACTAATAATTCATCAACTTATATTTATGATCCGAACAACCCTGTACCTACAATTGGAGCTAATATATCATCACTGGCAGGAGTACATCCATTGCCACCGGGAACTAAAAATCCTACCGATGTACCAACTGCATTAAGAAGATATAATATAGTAAATCCTGGTGGTTACAACCAAAAAGAAAACAAACAATTTTATGGATCTAATCATCCATATACAAATCTTTCTGAAAGACAAGATGTATTATCTTTCCAATCGGATCAACTTACAAAAAATACAGAAATAACCGGACCTATTCAATGTGTTTTTTATGTTTCATCTGATTGCATGGATACTGATTTTACAGCTAAACTCATTGATGTATATCCACATAGCGATTCATTCCCTGAAGGATTCGCTTTCAATTTAACTGATGGTATATTAAGAATGAGATATAGAGATTCTTTTAAACAAGAAAATTTTATGAAAAAAAATGAAATATATAAAATTGAAATAATTTTATATCCCACAAGTAATATATTCAAAAAAGGTCATAAAATTCGTGTAGATATATCTAGTTCAAATTTCCCCAGATTTGATTTTAATCCAAATACTGGTGAACCTATAGGATTAAATAAAAAGCAAATTAAAGCTAATAATACTGTTTATTTTTCTGATAAATATCCATCGCATATAATTTTACCAATAATAAATAGGTAAACAATAAAATGAACAATTTAAAAATCATTGAAAGATATCGAAAATTAGATTCAGCTACTATTTTTGGTGGAGTGAGAGCAGTTTTAATTACAAAAACTAAAGATGAATATAATACTGCCTCAGGATATGAAAAAACTTTTATGAAAGGGGTAAATAATCAAACACCAGGTAAAGTATTAGTTGGATTTGCACGTACTTTAAGAATGGTTCCTCCAAGACTTGATATTATTAATGACAAACCTGCAAGCGAAAACTCTCCAGAATTTGAAGCGATGTCAAGTTGTACAGAAGAAAATGTATTGGTTATAGATGCAATGCGATTTCATCATGCAAGCGTTGGAGGAGATGTTAAATTTTTAAATTTATATATGAACAAAGCTGAAGGTGTAGTTACCGATGGTGCAATAAGAGATTTAAATGAAGTTAAAAAATATAATTTTAAAATCTTTTCAGCTGGACGCACAGGATCGATAGGAATACCTGATGTGTGGCCATATGAAGCTAATGTAACTATTTCATGCGGTGAGGCAGTAGTAAGACCAGAGGATTTAATAGTAGGGGATGATGATGGTGTTGTAGTAGTTCCTAATTTTATAATAATTGATGTTTTAAATTGGTGTGAAAAGCATCAGAAAGATGAAAAGACAATAAAAGATTTAGCTTTAAAAGAAAATGTTTCCCCAGGAAAATATTACAATCCAGAATTTTTTAAAAAATTAAATAAATAGGAGAATGTAAATGAGTTATAGAGATAAACCTAGTCTTAATAAAGAAGAAGCAATCCAGTTACATAATGACGCTTTAGTAATAGATTCTCAGCAACCCCCGATCACTTCAGGTGCTTTATTTACAAAAAATATGAAAACAACATTAGATGAATGGTTTAAAGATGGAATGACAAGAGGAGAAGCAAGAGGTCATTTATCAAATATGATTGCAGATGAAATACAAAATGATCAGGACGCAAGAAACCAATATATAGATTTATGGAATAAATCAGGTGTTAATATTGCTAGTGGCACTTATGCTGGTCCTGCAAAAATTGAAGATGCATATCAAATCTCAGTAAATGGAATAGCAAATGCAATTTCAATCATAAATGCAATACCTGAAAAATTAATGTTAGTTACAACTTCTGATCATATCGTCGAAGCTCATGAAACTAATAAATATGGAATTATATTTGATTTCCAAGACACAACACCATTTG
>CATLOZ010000078.1 GCA_950054395.1 uncultured Chloroflexota bacterium | reverse complement strand
AAAAGTTTTTCCCCCAGGTTTTATTGATTTACATTCTCATACAGGTTTTACAATATTTGGCGAACCAAAACATGAACCAAAAGTTTTTCAGGGTGTAACAACTGAATTAATAGGTATTGATGGAATATCACCTGTCCCTTTCAAAAACAAATCAGAACTTGAAAGATATATATGGCTTGATTCAGGGTTAAATGATTATCCACCTGAAAGTCCTGACTGGTTAAAAACTATAGAGTACCTGAATAAAGTGGACAATAAAGTTGCAATTAATATAGCATGTATTATTGGTAATGGACCTCTTAGAATATGGGGTGTTGGATGGAATGACAAACCAGCTAACAAAAAGCAGATTGAAAATATGAAATCAGCCTTAAGAGAATGCATGGAAGAAGGTGCATGGGGGTTATCTACAGGTCTTGATTATCCTCCAGGGGCATACGCAAGTACCGAAGAACTTATAGAACTTTGTAAAGAAGCTTCAAAACTTGGAGGTTTTTATCATACTCATACAAGAGGATTGTTAGCAAAACCGGAAAATATATTAGCTCCATATGATGAAGCTGTTGAAATTGCAAAAATAGCCAGTTTACCACTACATTTAACTCATTATTATCAAAAGATGATGTATGTACATAGTAAAAATATAACAAATGGTAAATATACAGATTATTTAGGTTTAATAGAAAATGCCATAAAAAAAGGTATGGATGTTACTTTTGATTGTTACACTTATCCATATTCGGGAACAACATTAACTATTATTCTACCAAACTGGAGTAAAGATGGTGGCCCAGAAAAGCTAATGAAACACCTTCAATCAACTAACTCAAGAAAAAAAATAGCTAAGGAAATAAACAAAACATTTCCAACAACCTGGTTAACAAATTTTAAAAAACCACACAATAAAAAATATGACGGTTTATCTGTAAATGAAATTGCTGAAATTAAAAACCAAGAACCAAGTACCGTATTATTTGATCTTTTAGTTGATGAAAATTTAGGGATATCATTTGTTGGGCTTGGTGGCAATCCACAGACATTGCCTGAGTTCGTTAAACATCCGGCAGGTATGATTGCTTCTGACTCGATATTATTCGGAGATCATCCTAGTCCAAGAACTTTCGGTACTTTTACCAAAATAATTTCTGAATACGCCAGAGATGACAAATTCTTAACTTTAGAAAATGGAATAAGAAAAATGTCATCATTCCCTGCCCAAAGACTTGGTTTAAAAAGCAAAGGGCTAATATTAGATAATTATGACGCAGATATTATTGTGTTTGATTTACCAAAAGTCAATGTACCAGCAACTAAAGCTAATCCAAGACAGCTTTCAGAAGGAATTGAACAGGTAATCGTAAACGGACAATTTGTTATAAAAGATAACATTCATACTGGGAATTTACCTGGTAAAGCTGTACGTAGAGGAAGAGATTCATAAAAAATTAATTTAAATCCTTTTATTTCTCATATCCACCTTGTTTCATCTCTTCTTGGATTTTTAGATAGATTTTAATATCTGCTATCTCATCCTCTGTGATATCTTTATTTCCACAATAAGTACAATATAAAGAATCTGTACCTATTACTTTATTACAAAAATAACACTGTTTTGTCATTAATATCTCTTTTTATATAAATATACGCAATGATTTTAAATCTTTTTAAAAAAATACAAAATAAATTATAGCTAAAGGAATAAGAAAAACAATTATAGCTAATATAAACCTGAATATAATTTCTATTTTAGACATTTTACTTCTTTAATCACATTTTATAGTGATAAGCATTAAAATATAGGGACATGATGGATCTGGCTCAGAACTCTATCATGTCCCATATTGTTTTATACTCCGAATTTTAACTATTTTAAGGTTAAAATATCAGTACTAAAAAATGATATTAGCATTATTCATTTAATATATTTAATAATTTAATAAGCTTAAAGCCTTCTCATGACACAGATGTCATTCTAATTTATATATAATGCTCATAATTAATACAGTATTGAGTTAGTTATGATTGAAAATATATTAAAAAAATATCATCACTTACGATGGTTTGTTAAACTTTTGTTATACTTTCCACTTTCTTTTATTGCCAGTGCTTTCTTTGGAGATATCGGATTATATGTATTAATAATCCTGCTTGTAACATTGAATTTATATGTAATTAGAAAATTCAGAACCGAAGAAATAGTCAGAAAATATAGTAAAAAGGACAAATAATTAAGCATCAAAAAAAAATTAATTCCTTATGTAAAGATTAATATTCATTTTGTTTCTGCGGATAAATCAATTATGTTATACTGAGGGAAATAAGGACAGGAGAAAATGATGAAAACTGTAATCCGAAATGGAAAAATAATTACATGTACAGATACAATTTCAGTTCAAGAAAATCATTCATTAATCATAGAAAAAGATATCATTTTAGATATTGTGCCAAATTCTGAAGTTAAAAGAAAATACCCTGATGCAACAACAATAGATGCAACTAACAAAGCAATATTTTCAGGATTTGCAAATTGCCATACTCATTTCAGATTAACATTAGCAAGGGGAATATTTGAAAACGAATCTCCGTCAAATACTCCTCCATTCCCAGGTCTTCCAAGACGTCCATTACCAGAGATTTCTAAAGAAGAACACCAAATAATGGTACTTCTTGGAGCAATCGAATCAATCAAATCTGGTACAACTGTTGCAATGGAAGTTGCTGAAGGTATTATGGATTATGCAGATGAACTTCAAAAAAGTGGTCTCAGATTAGTTTTGGCAGAACAAATCTCAGATAGAATATCAGGAAGTTATGGGGAACCAGGCGAAATTAAATCCGACCCACAAAAAAATGAAAATGGATTAGAGCAAATGTCAAATTTATATTCAAAATGGCATGACTATGATCATTCAAGAATAACTGTTGGCATTGCTGCATGGTCTCCGGATATGAATTCCCCAAATTCACTACATAGAATTCGTTCCCTTCAGGATAAATTAAGTGTTATTTCAACTATACATTTAAATCAACTATGGGGAGAAGTACAAAATATAAAAGACAATTATGGAACAACTCCCACAAAATACTTAGAAGAAAATAATTTTTTAAGTGATAAACTTATTGCTGCACACTGCAGATGTATGACAACTGAAGAAGAAAAAATTCTTGGAAAATATAAATCTACAGTATCTTTTAACGCGGCAATTGCAGCAAGAAGAGGCTTGAGTCCTAACATAAAAGATCTAGAAGAATTTGGATGTAAAATTGCTATGGGATCAGATAATATGGACGAAAATATGATTGTCGTAATGAGAACAGGCATGTTCATGGAACGAGTAAGAATGACAGACGGAAGAAACCCAACTCCACATGAAGCTTACAAAAGAGCTACATATAACGGTTATAAGTCTCTTGGCATTTCTAATGCAGGAACTTTATCTCAAGGAAGCAAGGCAGATTTAATAATAGTTAATCTTTTACAACCACACCTGACACCACAAACAAACATAATATCAAACTGGGTTCATATGGGGCAAACCCACGATGTTGAATCTGTAATGGTGGACGGTAAATGGATTATGAAAGAGCATAAAATTCTTAACTTAGACGAAGAATATATAATTACAAAAGCTAATGAAATTGCAGCAAGAGTTTGGAACTAAATAAGATGAATAACAATTTACATCAACTG
>CATLOZ010000077.1 GCA_950054395.1 uncultured Chloroflexota bacterium | reverse complement strand
AAAAATGATGTAATTTTTAAAAACGAAAAAAATATTATTATTGAAAAAACTATTTTACAATTATCTGAATATTTTAAAGGCAAAAGAAAAAAGTTTAACATTCCTTTAGAATTATCAGGAACAAATTTTCAACTTAAAGCATGGGAAGCACTAAAAAAAATACCCTATGCCAAAACTGTAAGTTATTCACATCAGGCAAAACTCATAGGAAATCCAAAAGCTTCAAGAGCTATTGGAAATGCAAATAATGCAAACCCAATAAGTATTATTGTTCCTTGCCACAGAGTAATAGGAAAATCAGGAAAACTAGTTGGTTATGGGGGTGGTCTAGACAGAAAAGATTATTTATTGGAGTTAGAACAAAAAAATGATTAAATTTGATGATCAACCTCCTATGAGCCCTGCTGCAGATGCTTGGGCTGAATCTGTATTAATCAAATCAGATAAATATAGAAAGAAAAAATATTCAAACTTTTTCCAGTATGGGTCTGATAAAGCACAAAGAATTTATACCTTCCCAAAACAAATAGATATTAATAATATTTTTTTATTCAATATCCATGGCGGAGCTTGGGAATTTGGATATCCTGAATGGATGTTATTTACATATGAATATTTTAAAAACTATAACTTGAATCTAGTAGTTCCCGGATATAGATTGGCTCCTAAATCAAAATTCAAAGAACAAATAGAAGATATAAATAACAGTATAAATTTTATTAAAAAACAATACGGAGAAAATTTAAATATAATTCTTGCAGGACATAGCGCAGGTGCACATCTTGCGTATTATGCTAGTAAATATCACCAGGTAAATGGCTTAATTTTATCAAGTGCTGTTTATGATCTAACCAAATATACAAAAAGATATGTTGATCAAATAACCAGTAAAAATATTTCTGCTAAATCAATAAGCCCCATGTATGATGATGAGGAAATCAAAACTCCAATACTTTTGACCTATACCGAGATTGAGGAACAAATATACAAAGATCAGTCAAAAGACTTTTATTCTAAAATTAAAAATAACAATATTAATAATTTAATTTATAAATTTAAAGAAGTTGACCATTATCATGAACCAAATGCAATGAATAAAAACAATCAATCTTGGGATAAAACATTTAGTAATTGGTTGCAAAAATTAGCTTAAATGATTTACTTTTGGTATGCCATAAACTTCAAAAGGTATATTTTCATATCTTGCTTTAAGCTGAAAAGTAAGATATTTTGAGTAATGTCTTGATTGAGCAAGATTACCTCCATGAAACCATAATGCTTCCTGATGTGTTGGCTTCCACATATTTCTTAATTCACCTTCCCATGGCCCCGGATCATTTTTTGTATCTGATCCAAGTCCCCAACATTTTCCCACTTTGTCTGCTACTTCCTGAGAAATAAGTTTGGCTGCCCATCCATTCATTGAACCATATCCGGTTGCAAATACAACTAAATCTGCATTAATCTCCTTACCATTATTTAATACGACTGAATTTTCTTTAAATTCTTCTACTTCTGCAGGACTTTCTAATTTTATTTCTCCATTAATAATAAGATCAGAACCACCGACATCTATATAATAGCCCGATCCACGTCGGAGATACTTAACAGATAGTCCAGATTCATCTTCTCCCCAATCAAACATAAATCCGCTTTTCTTTAATTCTACATAAAATTGTTTATCAATTTCATTTAAGTCTTTTACTGTTTTTTGTCCTTCAAGAGGTATTAATTTATAAGGAGTTGAAGCCACAGTTATATCAGCAATGTCTACTGTAACACCTGAATGTACAGCATTTTCTGAGTAAACTCCATTGCTAGATAATTCTGTTAATGTTTTAGATTTGGCAACTGTAGTAGGTGATCTTTGAATCATGGTAACATTTGCTGCACCTTGCTCCCATAATTCAGCCCCAATATCATGCGCTGAATTATTTGATCCAACAATAACAACATTCTTACCTCGATATTCATAACCATTTTTAAACTTACTTGAATGACAGTAATCCCCTTGAAATTTTTCAATATTTTTAATTTCTGGAAATTGTGGTATACCAGACATACCAGTTGCCAAAATCAAATGCCTAGGTGTAAGTTTTATCTTATTTCCTTCCCTGGCAGCAATAACTTCCCATACTTGCTTTTCCTGATCATAAGATGCCTTTAAACATTCTGTAGATCCCCAATAATTTATTTCCATTATTTTTGCATACATCTCAAGCCAATCTCCAATCTTATCTTTTGGAGAAAATATAGGCCAATGATCTGGAAAAAGTAAATAAGGCATATGGTCATACCAGACTGTATCGTGAAGACATAGCGAATGATATCTATTTCTCCAGGAATCCCCAGGGTTTTTATTTTTATCTATTACTATAGTTGGAACATTTAGTTGTCTTAATCTTGCCGCTAATGCTAATCCTCCCTGCCCTCCTCCAACTATCAGGCAATATGGATTTTTATTTTCTTCAAGATTTTGTATCTCAATATTTCTCTTTTCAAGCCAATTTTTACGATCTTTGAAAAAACCATATTCAGTACCTAATTCTCTTTTATATCCTTTATTTTCTTCATATCCTTTTAATTCTTCAGTAACTGTTAATAAAGTTTTACATTTACCGTTTGTTAATCTAATATGACCTATACATTTTGAGGTCGTGGTATCAAATGTAAATCTGGCTTCATAAACATCGTTATTACTAGTTAGCATTTTTTGGATTTTAAAATTCCCAGGATTAATCTTATCAATAGTTTTATTTAACATTAAAGAAATATCTTCTTTTGATTCTAAAGTAATGATATTCCAAGTAAAAGAAATCAAGTCTCTCCAGTAAGTTTCTTCATCAAACAAGTCTAAAATTGCATCAATATTTTTTTCTTTTATTGATTTTTCAAATTTTTCTAACCAATCATTTATCACTTCAGTTTTCATATGGAATATTTTAATTAATTTATATTAATGTATAAAATCATTTTAATTAATAGTTATAATAAAGCATGTCTACATATTATAAAAGTTTTGATAATAAAACAGCCATTATTACTGGGGCGGCAAGCGGATTAGGGGCAGGGATTGCAAGAGTTCTAGCTGAGCAGGGCGCTAATATTTCACTCATAGATATAGATTCAAACAAATTAAAAAAAACTGATGAAATTACTAATTTTGATACTAAGATTTCTTTGTTCACCTGTGATGTCACAAATCAAAATGATGTTAAAAACACTATTAATTTAATCGAAGAAAAAATGGGCAATACCGACATTTTGGTTAATGCTGCAGGAGTAATAGGATCTGCAAACTTCGAAAAGCCAAACGCATCTGAACTTAAAGATTGGGATTCAACTTATTCTGTTAATGTCAGAGGAACATTTATTGTGTCAGAAGAAGTTGCAAAAAAAATGAAAAAAAGGAATTATGGGAAAATTATAAATATATCATCACATGGCGGCAAATTCCCCAATCCAGATAACCCTGCTTACTCCGCATCAAAAGCTGCAGTAATAAATTTAACACAATCTCTCGCATTAAGATGGGCTCCATATAATATTAATATCAATGTACTTTGCCCTGGGAGTATATGGACTCCAATGTGGGAAAAAAATGCTAAAAAGACTCTAAGTAATGATGAAACAAAAAGCCATATTACCCCTCGAGAACTTTTTCTTGAATATATAAAAGAAAACTGCCCTCTTCA
>CATLOZ010000076.1 GCA_950054395.1 uncultured Chloroflexota bacterium | reverse complement strand
ATATTATTATAATTCCAATTCAACTGGGCATCCTTCGTATGGTTTAAGGACCGTTTTTGATGCCAAAAATTTTCTAGAAATATGGAGAGATTGTGTTGATTAATAACCCCTACAGAACAATAATCTGCTTTTGTTTCGCTATATATCACTCCTAATCCTACTAATCCCATTTATTCTTTATGCTGAAGAACGCATTTTTGTTACCTTAGAAAATGAAGCTGGAAAATCAATAAATAAAATCCATTATATAATAAGCGGATCAAAACAGGGGCTTATTAAAGAAGAGAATCTCAGGATTTCACTATTACAGTTACTGATACCAGGAAGCAATTATTTTTCAATTAAAGGAGAGTTTGATAAATGGTTGAAATATGAGGATTTAAACATTTCATTTACTTATATAAAAAGAGATGCAAAATTGGCGGGTCGATTGCCTTTAAAGAAGCATTGGTTCAAAAATGGATTTACAGATAAAAATATTAAGCTGCAGAAAAGAAATCGACTCCCTTCAAATGTCTATATAGAGAATGAAGGGAAATATCCATATCGGTTTAAAATAATTATGGGTAAGAAACGGTATCATATAAAAGGTCATGTAAAAGATTACATTATGGATGAACCGATAGAAAATGTAGATATAAAACTGGGTGATAGATATTCAGGAAATAATATTGTTGCAAATAAGGACAATACTGGAGAGAATGGAAATTTTGAGTTGATACTTGATATTAAAATTAAACCATCAAGTGATCCATATATGTTATTAAGAAAAGCAGGCTATGATATCAATTTTCAGACAATAAATCTTGATAAATTATTAGATAAAGACACATTGTATATGAACGTCAAACTATATCCTGAAATAGGATCTGGATGCCAATATAAACAGGAATGTGTAGATGAGATGGATTGGAATGATGAATGTTGCCAGTGTACTTGTAAAAATCCAGATGTAAACATGTACTATAAAGAATATGAAGGGAAACTTATTGAAATATGTGCTAAGCGTACTTGCGAGGATAATGAGATTATGCAATTTAAGCAATATTCGGATGGCAGCTATTATCAAGAATGTGTTCCTAACCCACTACAAAAGAAAATTACTATTATGGATATAATGTCAGGTCAGGCAACTGAAGATGATGCTTTGTTGGCAGCTAGCGCAATGGATTGTGAAGAAATAGATCTACTAAAACAATATTTAAATTCGTGTAGTGGAGATCTGCCAATTGAATTTAAAATAAGTAATAATTCAAAATGCCTCTGGTGTGATTTATTATGTAATTCAGATGATCAAAGTGATTGTGATGAATTGTATCATAATTTTGGTGAACTGGGAACAATTACAGAGTTCTTATCCATGAAAATTCAGCAAATTAAAGATGATGAATTTGTAAATATGATAAAAAATGATGATCAGAAATCATTTGATTATTTAAATCTACTATACCAATCTATGGATTATCTAGGACGTATTCCAGAATCTTATAAGGGTGTGAGTGATGCTGATATGTCTCGGATATATTTGAGCAGAGGTAATTATTACCTTTGGTTTGCTGATAAGACATATAAAAATAATGAGATATTTTATGATTCATATGGTGAATTTATCACATTATTGTCTGATAGAAACGTTGGAGAATTCTGCAATGCATATGATGAGCTTTTAAAGTCAGATCCGATTAAAACAGAAATAGCTTTAAAAAGAATTGTTGAGTATGGTTTAGATGCATATGATCAGTATGATTATTATTGTGCATCCTCCGGAAATTCATGCCAGGTTATAAATGAACAAGTTACCAAATTAAAACGTATCCATGATGAAATTAAATATTAATCTGCAGATATTAAGTATGGCTATTTTAGTTTGTTTTAGTTGCCAATCAACTTCAAATAAAACAGATAGTAAGTCTCAGGAATCCGAAACCATAGCAGCTAAATCAGAAGCAAAAGTTGTAAGAAAACTAAAATATAATGATCACTGCCTTGTATATAATCCAGGTGATGTAACTAGTTTGAAATTTGAAAAGTCCAAAATGTACTATCCTGCTCCAACCACCATCGATATCATTACATTTAATAAATATGCGGACTCAGCATATTTATTTCATTTCTATCTTTCATTTATGGAAATATATCGTGACGTATTTAATAATCATCAAATTAAAGTAATGGGAAATCCAAAATACTTGTTTTTAGCAGCTATTGAAAATCTAAGTAAAGGACAATATAATAAAGCCTATGAACAGCTAACTGAATATGTTGAGATAGAAAAGAATTATGAAAGCAATCCCAAAAAATACTTTAAACTTGGCTGTAATGAAGAAGATTTAGATTGGCTGTATTCACATAAAGGACATTATACCTATGCTATATCTAATCAGTTAATATCCATCATTAAATCGTTTACCGGAGAAAAACATAACACTGATCATTTATTATCAGAATTTAAAGAAACCATAATTAATTTAGATAATTCGCCAAATAAGATAGACATATATGAAAATATTATATTTTCTGTAAATAAATTCTTATCAAGCATAGATATAGACCAAAATAAATCAATCATCGCTCCCATATCATCATTTAGAGATTTCACTTGGGAAACAATTGATCTCATCAATGATTCTCTCATTATAAGTCATTTAAATATTTTTGATGATCCTTATAGTTATATTTTATCTTCACAATTAGAATTATCTCTCTATAAAAAACTCAATCATTCCCAAGATATAATGAACAAGCTTGATATAATACAAATGGATAATGAAAAGCTATTAGACATTGAATTAAATCCCTATTCTTTTTGTCATTATTTAGAATTAATTCAATTATATGACATCAATGATTATGAGGTTAATTATGAGGAAATTCGTAACAAACTAATAAGTATCAGCTTGGATTGGGAATATGATGATATAATTTCATGGGTAGATACTATTGAAAACTCTATTCCGAAGCAGCAACTTTTTTCAAATCTAGAAAAAATGATAGCCAGGCATAAAGAAGGGAAAATTGATTCAGTAGATTATTACTTTTTGTATAACCAATTGTTTGATGAAGAAATATTCTACAGCGTACATGCTGAAAATAGAAGTGAACATTCAAGCCTACTCTACCCAGATAGCTTAAAATTAGCAGTTATTAAGGAGTACAACAGATATAACTCTGATTATGACTGTGAAGAAGAAAATCAATGTAAAAATATTTATCCAAGGATATTGGGATATTATTATGATATCTATGAATATCATTCAGATATAATATATCACAAATTTAAAAATGAAATCATTCATATTGGAGGAATACCGAAAAACCCAGTTAATGAAGGGGCACTATCTTTATTATATGCGATGGATGATATCATCGCAATTTATAATCAGTAGATTAAAAACAACATTAGTGTAAAATTATTATTTATGAAAACTACAAATCTCAATTATCTGTATATTTTTTTTATAGTTATTATTTTCAATCCCAAACAGTTATCAGGTCAAGATCTTGCCAGGGATTCTCTCCTTATATATCATGAAGTAATTGTTAGAATAGGTGAACATGGAAGTTTTGATCCTTATTATGCTTTTACAAAGGATCTGGAGAAGAAAAACCACCCTATTTATAAACGGTTTTTTGCACTCTATCATGAAACACTTATTGAAAAAGCACGTAATCAGCAAATTCCCAATTTTGTACATAATAGAGAAAATGTATTTGTAAAAATATCGGGCTTAGTTGATCCCATAAGATCAAAGATAGTATTTATACTGCCGGATGATTTTGAAGAGCCATGGCAATTCCACAATGGAAATATGATTACCGCAGATGATCTTATCACATCAATTAAATATGCTATTTGCAAGGGAGTACTATCAGACAAAATATTTAAAAATGACTTAATTGAAAAAGAAGGGAAGTACAAATTTAGCATATCATTTAATCTCGAATTCAATTTAGAAATAATTCTACGTTATTTAGAGAAAGTATAT
>CATLOZ010000075.1 GCA_950054395.1 uncultured Chloroflexota bacterium | reverse complement strand
TAACAAAGTTAGAATCAGCAACCAGTTCTTGCGCTTTTTCCATTGAAGGTCCTTTAGCAGTTTTTGGATTCCACTCTTCAACAATTTCACCATCATCCATAACAAATATTGTGTCTGCATAATTTTCTAGTAATGATATATCATGAGAGATCATAATAAGGGTAATTCCTTTTCCTCTCAATTTATACAATACTTCTAGTATTTCATATTTAATGGATACATCCAAACTTGCCACTGGTTCATCTGCCAATATCAAGTCTGGTTCTAGTGCTAATATTTTTGCAATACCAAATCTTCTTCTCTGTCCACCGCTAATATTCTCAGGTTTTTTATCTAGGAGATCCTCAATGTAAAGTTCACTCGATAATTTCTGAACTAATTCATTCATATCCCTTTCATTAATCTTGTTATTTTTTAATGAGATGGCTTCACATAGCTGCTTTTTCAGATTCATCTTCATATTTAATGAAGTCTTTGGTTCTTGAAAAATCATTTGAATGGGAGATATTACAAATTCATTTTCAAATTCATTCGATTCAATATTAAACTTTTTGCCACTTTGATTGATATAAACTATGTCACCTGATTTTTGGGGATTTAGTGAACTATATTTAAAATAATTGGTGATAATCTTCCCCAGAGTTGTTTTGCCACAGCCACTTTTACCGGCAATTCCGACAATTGATTTTCTTTTAATATTGATTGATATATTTTTTAATATGTTTTGATTTTTATCTTGAGATAAATGACCTGTATCCATCTTTGAATAAGCAAAAGATAGATTACTTATTTCAATAATATTATTATTTTTCATACCAACACCTTTTCCAACTGTTAATATCATCATTTGAATCCATTATTTTATCAGGCAACCTAGTTCTGCATTTTTCAGTGTAGGTAATCTTCGGATTGTCAATATCTGTTTCAAGCTGAGAACAAAATCCAGGTGTGCTGTATGGACAGTATTGTAGAAACTCATGATGTTCTGGTGTTGTTTCTAAGCGGGAATCTTTAGACAATTTATTTTTGTCTAAACTTTGGACTATTTTTTTTGTATATGGATGCAGATTCTCAGAGTTATATATATTTTCTTTTTTCTTAATATATTCACATACAAATCCACCATACATAACAAAATATTCATCTACAAGATGATCTAGAAAACCAAGATCATGAGATATCAATATAGTTGTGATATCATTTCCACTCAATGCAGTCAGTGTATCTATAATTTTCTTCTGTGTGGTTACATCAACTCCTGTTGTCGGTTCATCTGCGATAATTATCTTTGGTGATTTAGAAAAAACAAAACCCATCATCACTCTCTGTGCTTCACCACCACTAAGTTCGTTGGGTCGTTTTCGTTTTATATCATCTATTTTATTATCTCTGATGCCTGCAGAGAGAAGATGCTTTGCAATGAATTCATCAAAGGGTATTTTGTGATTATTATTTAATTTATATGATTGTTTAAATAACGTTTCTACAGTCCAAAATGGATTAAGATAAGTCTTAGGATCCTGTGGAATAAAGCCAATTAAATCCCGCTTGACACTTCTAATATTAGAGGAAACCTTTTTATTTGCCTTAAAAGGATTATTAAGATAATAATCCATCTCTAAGTCGTTATCATTGTTATATACAGATACCCACTTATCATTTATGTTAAATCTGACATTCCCATAAATGACTCCAGGTGATAACAATTGTATTCCACAGATGGATGAAATTAACTGAGTTTTACCACTACCGGATTCCCCAATAATACCGATAGTTTTACCTTTAGGTATATCGATATTGACATCATTCAAAATGAATTTTGGTTTAGAAGTATTCGTTTCATAAACTGAATACAGGTTTCTTACCTCTATTAATGTATTATTCAAATTATTCATTATAGCTATCAATCAGTCTTATTAAAGAAAACATAAAAGCAATTATAAAAAATATAATTATTGAAGTAATGATAAAATATCCATAGCCATAGTCGCTTATCGTATTTTTTGCTTCAAGGAATCTATATCCAATGGATTGTTCATTAAAGAATACATTGAGATAAGTTAAAGTAATATCAAGAAAAAGGGCCTGTGCAAAAATGTATGCACATTGAGAAAAAATAATAGGCAGACAATAATATGGAATAATATGATTAAAGATGATTTTACTATTTGATAAGCCAAGCATCTTCAGTGCCACAACAAATTCATCATCTGCAAGCTTAATAAATTTTAATCGGATCATCTTAGATAGAGCTGGTGATGAAACTTGGCCTAAAATTATAAACAAAATAGGCCAAGCGAAATCATGTTGTAATTCAGGTGGTAAAAATAGTTTCAAAGCATAGAGTGAAATCAGGATCCATAGTAATAATGGAACTGATTCAAGAGATTTGTTTATATAATTAGCAATTGATGAAATTACAAAATATTGATTAGAATAATACCCCAATAATATTCCGGAACTGATGCCAGAGATAAAAAAAGCAATAAGAGTTAGAAAAGCAAATTGTAATGAGTGAAATATAGAAGAACTTAAGAGCCTGAAAATATCTCTCCCTTCTATATCTGTTCCTAAAAGTAGAGTGCTATTGTCATTAGTTTTAGTTAAAGGTGGGAGAGGGTGTAAATTGCAATCTAGCAGTGAATCTGTAGAAATTGGAAGACTACCAACCATATTTTGTAGATCAGTTACAGATGCATGAGCTGGTACTATTGTAATATTCTTAGATGAAGAATAAAAATCCGTGCGGAAAATATAATATTCCATTTTATCATCAGATCTATTATACTTTTTATATGAATGCCAACCCGGGCAACTATATTGACACTCTTTTGAATTATTGGGATTATTGCAAGTTGCATCATCATGGATAAAATTTACTTTATCCATTTTAATTCTCTGACAATATTTGATCCTTTCATCACTATCTATATTTGAAAACAAATGATTGGATATATAGTTAATACTTATAAATACAAACATAATTAGAGCTATAGATATAAGTATAATTGAGAATTTGGGGACTTTTTTAGTATTGAACATTTTGATTGACTAATTCTTTAATAGAATCTTTCTATCGATAAAATCAGCTAGGAAGAAAAAGAAACTAGTAATAAATATTGAAAATACAGTTGCAGAATAAAAAACCCTAAGATTTTGATTTACAAAACCACTATCCCAAATCAAATATCCTACTCCCTCAAGAGCGCCTCCACTAGCTATTTCTAAAATTATCATTCCCCCAAACAATATGGGAATCCTGGAAGTTGATATGCTGATTAATGAGATAGTCATTTCTTTTAATGTAAAAAGTAATTTCGAGAATCCAGAATATTCTGCAAAAATAGCATAATCTTTACTCATTATATTCTCATATTCTTTATATAGAAGGTATGAAAAATCAGATAAAAATCCACTGCCTAGACACAGTATTAATGAAGCAGTGAACATGGAAGATCCTATTTTAATGTCAAAGATGGTCTTACATAAGATAATGGTGACCAATATGTGAGCAAAACTAATGGATAATAAAGGCTCAATTATAATTTCATTGATCAATTTGTATTTTCTAAGTATTACAATAATAATCGAAAGTGCGAGTGCAATTAGTAAACTGAATATTATCAGTTTACTTGAAATGAATATTTTACTGCTAACTAAAGATAATATAGATGTTGGTGGATAAGAATATGCTTGACCAAAATCCAAATGTAAAGCACTATTTATCCAGTTTATATAATGAATAATTATTTCTCCCTGAACAGTAATGAAGGATTTATTTGGGAGTTCTTGATAGGAGAACTTTTGCTGAAAAATATCATTGCCAATGGGGCCTATATGTGAAAAATAGACCAAACACATTAGCAAATATGATATAATTGCTACTGTAAGTAGGGATTTGAAAAGAGGGGATAAATAATTAAGGATTCTTATATTATTTATATTTCGTAAAATCGGGATATTAATATTCATCTCTTACCATTTTCCATCTTTCAGGGGT
>CATLOZ010000074.1 GCA_950054395.1 uncultured Chloroflexota bacterium | reverse complement strand
ATTTTTTCTTTAATCTAGGATTAAGAGTTGTGCAATTGACATATAATTTAAGAAATTTAGTTGGTGATGGTTGTACAGAAATACATAAAAGCGGACTTACGTATTTTGGAAAAGAACTGGTAGGTAAACTTAATGATATGAATATATTAGTTGATGTGAGTCATTGTAGTGAACAAGTAGGATGGGACACAATAGAAACTTCTAAATCACCCGTTGTAATAACACATTCAGCCAGTGCAGCAGTCTTTGAACATGACAGAGGTAAAAGTGATAAATTAGCTAAAGCTATTGCAGACAATGGTGGTTTCTTTGGAGTTGTAATTATCCCAGGTTTTATTCAGGGATCTAATACTGGCAATCTTGATCATTGGGCAATGCATATTGAACATTTAGTTAATGTTATGGGTATTGATCATATTTGTATTGGAACAGACAAAATGGGCCCAGGTCCAGGTACTGAATCCTTATTTGAATATCCTGGTGAAATGCCATTTACTAAAGCGGGAGAATTTTCATGGCAAGGATGGCAAGAAAAACATAGAGTTAATGGGCCGAGTGCTTCTGAAATAAAACTTGAAGGATATAATGATTTTAGCGATTGGGCAAATCTAACAATTAAATTAGCTGAAAGAGGTTTTAATGAAGAAGAAATCAGAAAAATGCTTGGTTTAAATTATCTTAGAGTCTATAAAGAAGTTGTAGGATAATTAATTTTATAATTTAACCTGGGAAACCATTTTTTTCCCCTCTAAAGCATTTGCTATGTTTTCTGCAGCCATCATTGCCATCTTTTTAAAAGTTTCACTACTTCCGCTACCCAAATGTGGAGTAATCAATATTTTTGGATGATGTATAATTTTACTTTTATAATCAGGTGGTTCTGGATCAGTAACATCTAAGGCTGCAGCATATATATTGCCTGAATCAATAGCATCGATTAATGAATCTTGGTCTAAGGTTGGGCCCCTAGATGTATTTATTAATTTCACATTTTTCATAAGAGCAAATTGTTCTTTACCAATAATATGATGAGTTTCAGGTGTTGAAGCGCAATGTATTGAAATATATTCACAATTAGAAACCAAATCATTTATATTATCAATCCAGTTAATTCCAATTTCATTTTCTATATCTAATTTTCTATTTCTTGACCAATAATATGTTTTCATATTAAAGCCATTGATAGCCCTTTTAGCAAATGCAGTTCCAATTTGGCCAAGTCCAATTATTCCTAAATTTTTGTTATATATATCAAATCCCAAATAGGGTAATTGATAAAAAGATTGCCATTTACCTTTTAATACATCTCTATTTGAATATGTTATGTTTCTAGCTATGTTTAACAATAATGCCATTGTAAAATCAGCGCAGGTTTCAACTAATACGCCGGGAGTATTTCCAACTAAAATATTCCGTTCTTTTGCTATTTTAAGATCAATATTTTCATATCCTACAGCTCTATTAGAAATTACTTTTAAATTTGGGGCTGCATTTATAATATTATTTGTGATTTTATCATTAAATTCAGAAATAATTGCAACACAATCTTTAAGTTTATTTATGATTTCTGATTCTGTGGGCGGTGTTATATTTTTCCATGTAATTACTTGATACTTTTTATCACAAAGATAATTAACTGCTTCTTCATGCCAATCACGAGTTAAAAATATTTTATTGTTTGGTTCCATGTTAATAATTTTTATTTATAAAATCTTTTCATCCGATAAAAATCTATCTCAGATACCAGTTGTTTGTCAACTATTTCAGATTTAATTACCTGAGCTAATATAGGAGCAAGAGTAACACCACTATGTGTCATCACTATATATACATTTGAATTTTCACATAAACCAATTATTGGGAGTCCGTCTTTAGGCATCACACGTAAACCATATTTATATCCTGAATATTCAATTTTTTGCTTAACATATTTTGATAATTCAGCATGTAAATTTAATGTAAATTCTTTTGGGTTAATAAACTGAGAATCATCCTGACTTCCTATTCCGCATATTATTTGATTATCTTGGTTTTGCCTGAAGTGAATATGTGGAATATGATTTTCACTTATTAAATTTATTGATGAATATTTATTTAAAACTTTGTTAGTTGGTTTTGAAGAAATAACAATTCCCGGACTAATAATCTGAGGGAGATATATTCCAAGCATAGATGCAATTTTACTTGTTTGAAATCCTGCAGCAAATAAAAACATTTCTGATGATATTTTAGTATTTTCCCTATCATCAAGTTCTAAATATTTGACATTATTATCTTTGGATATTGCATTTTTAACTTCGGCATTTATAAATTTTATATTTCTTTTGGTAAGTAATCTTTTTTTAATTTTATTAATTAAAGCATCAGTTTCAACCCAACCATCATATTCACTTTCAATAGCATAATTGAAATTATCTAATAATAAATTATTTTCATCATTTTTTGCTTTATGAATTTCTAAAAATTTAATGCCATGATTGTTTTCTGAATTAATTAATTTATGTAAATTATCAATTTTATTAGAATTTTCATATAACCTTAAATCACCTCCAAATTTTATCTCTGAATCAGACACAAAATTATTCTTATATAAATCATGCCATAAATGCATGGAATCTAAATTTAATTTATTGTAATAATGTGGAGGTTTATCATATGCATTGATCCAGGCAAATGAATGATATGATGCAGATTTTTTATCGTTATATTTATATATAATAGTTATGTCATTAATATAATCAGATAATGTATTAGCTATCATTGCCCCTATAATACCAAAGCCAACTATTGTTAAATCAGATTTCATAATGTTAATTCTAATTTCAATAATAATATCATTAAAATTTATTCTATCCTATGTCACAAAAATTTTCGATAAATGATATGATCACTTAATCAAATTTAACGATATTTTGAAGGGAATTTTATGAATTATGAAAATAAATTTACAACACACAAAATACCAGAAGTTTCATTTCCTGATGGATTAAGGGATGAAACAAAATATACTTTTTCTATTACATATACAGACCAACATAGCATGGATTATGCTAAATTTGCTGAAACAACAAAAGATATTATATTAAAAGATGGTAATTCATTAGCACCTTATCCCGATCCTCAGGGGTATTTAGAATTAAGAAATTTGATATCAGAAAGATTATCAAATTTACGAGGTATTCAAACAAATCCTGATTCAATAGTTCTCACAGGAGGAGCAGCAGGGGCTATATCTACTTTATTAGATATTTTTTTAGAACCCAATGACACAGTTTTAATAGAGGAATTTAGTTATTTAGGAACTTTAGCTATGTTACTTTCAAGACAAGCTAATGTAGTTCACATTGACTGCGATGGTGAAGGGATAATACCTGAAAGTTTAGAAGAAAATTTAGAAGATCTTAAATCCAAAAATATAACTCCTAAATTTATGTATTTAATATCAGTTTTTCAGAACCCTACTGGTATTACTATCCCGTTAAAAAGAAGAAAAGCAATAATAGAAATTGCCCAAAAATACAATGTTCCAATTATTGAAAATGAAAGTTATGCAGATTTTAGAATAGATGGCGATCCTTTACCACCAGCTATGTATGGCATGGATGACACTAATTCTGTTATGTATATTTCAGCCTATACAAAATTTCTTGGTTGCGGATTAAGGATTGGATATGCTGTGGTTCCAGAACCAGTTAAAGAAGAATTGGCAAAAATAAGATTTGGGATAAGCCCTAGTCAGTTAGCTACTATGTCAGTATATAACTATTTAGATAAACATGGATATGAGCATGGATTAGAAGTTGAAAAGTCTTTAATGCAAAAAAGAGATGCAATGTTAAGTGCATTAAAAGAAAACTTTCCAGACACATGTGAGTGGGCAAAACCAAATGGTGGAATGATGCTCTGGATGAAATTACCCGAACATGCAGATTCCTGGGAAACATTAAGAAAAGCTGCAGATAGAGATGTTAAATATAATCCTGGTGGATTATTCAGAGCCAATAGAGATAAAAATAATTATTTAAGATTAACCTACAGTTATAATACACCTAATGAAAT
>CATLOZ010000073.1 GCA_950054395.1 uncultured Chloroflexota bacterium | reverse complement strand
ATTAAAAATATAAAGAAATACAAAACAAAATTAAATTAATATCATTTTAATGTGAAAGCCATTTTTTCACAGAATCAATTCTGACAACCAAACCTAATAATATACCAAATATTATTGTTGCACTAAGAATTATCATAAAATGAATTTCAGTATATCGTCCTATGGCTACTAAAATGGCATCATGAAAGAAATGTAAAACTGAAAATAAAGTAGCAATGGTAAATATTTTTTTCATATTATTCCTGACAATGAATGTACTTACAATTTTCATACTAAGGTATAAAATTTATTATAAGTATGAAAAAAATACTGTCAAGTAGTATAAATAATCGGACTAGTATTTACATACAAACATTTAATAGCATAATATACTTAGATTGTTATAAAAAACTAAGTCACAAATTTATGACTGATAAAAAATACGAACTAACAAATGAAAATTGCAGTGTATATGATGTTATGGGAATCATAGGAGGGAAATGGAAGATAGATATTATTTATCATCTTGGAGAAAATACATTGAGATTTGGTGAATTAAAAAAATCATTACTACCTATAACTCAACAGATGCTTTCAAAACAATTAAAAGAACTTGAAAATAACAATATAGTTAAAAGAAAAACATATCCTGAAATACCTCCAAAAGTTGAATATTCACTCTCTGAAATTGGCAAATCATTAAATCCTGTTATACAATCAATCACAAAATGGGCATCATATTATAGCGATCATTTAAGTAAAAAATAAATATTTTTACTAACTAAACAACATCCATATAGCTACTAAGACAAGTGCCAATACAAAAAAAGCGTCCCTGAACTTACTAATTTTATTATCGCCTATATTACCAATTGCATTTCCTGAAAGGCTATATATGAGAACCGATATAAGATTGTTTATAGAAAAAATAATGGTAAGAATTAAAGTATAAATCAATGTGTTCATATTTCCTAAATCGTTAAATTTTGTATACATTAACGTTATTACAATATGTACTTTAGGATTAAGGAAGATAAAAATCATTCCATTAAAAAATGTTATACCAGATTCGCTTTTAGAATCAGAACCAAATCCTGATTTTGCAATTTTAAATGCTATATATAAAACATATAAGCTACCAAGGTATTTGAGCATATCCAGTATTAATTCAAATCTTGATACAAAAAAATCAAACCCTAATCCGAAACAAAAAGTAAATGCAACTATTCCTATATGATACCCGGCTATCGCAGGAAGAACTTTTTTAAAACCTGACCTAGCAGTATTAACTGCAAAAAACATCACACCTGGTCCAGGAGAGTAAGCAAAAGGTGCAAGAAAAATGCATACTGCAATAATATTATTAAAAGTCATTTCTAAAAATCAGCCTATAATTTCATTGAAAACTCTAAAATAATTTAATCCTAATATTTTTCTGATTTCTTCTTCATTGAAACCTCTGTCAGCTAATTTCAATGTAAGATTAGGCCAGTCTGTAAACTGTTCATAACCAATTGTTTTATAATCATTATACTGTGGATATGGCAGACCAAGCCCATTATCATTTACTCTATGTTCTTCTCTAAACCCACTCCAATTAAAATGCCCCGGTCTCATTCCAGGCATTTCTTCAGGATATTCAAATAATGTTTCAGTCCCAGGGCCTGGGCCAAGTTTATCAGTACCTATGCATACATGATCAATCCCCATAACATCTACAAGATGTTCAATATGTAAAGCCCAGTCATCCAATGTTGCTGTGGGTGTTTCCTGTATAAATCCTGGAATAACCACTACTCCTAAAAAACCACCATTATCTGCTATAGCTCGAGCTAATTTATCACTTTTACCTCTGTCATGTTTTACAATTGCAGCACTTGTTGAATGAGTTACCACAACAGGGCTTGAGGATATTTCCATAGCATCCCATCCTACTTGTTCTGAACAATGACTTACATCAACAATCATATTTTTTTCATTAAGTTTACCTACAAGTTCTCTTCCGAAATATGACAATCCGCTTTTATGTATTTCTGTACATCCATCACCTACAAGGTTCCTTAAATTGTAAGTGAGCTGTACTACCCTTAAACCAAGATTATAAAAAAAATCTACTTTACTTAAGTCAGTACCAAATGACAAAGTATCCTGAAAATCAAAAATTATACCCCCCTTACCTGTATCATGCGCTTCTTTAATATGGTCTGATGTTGTCACAAGCATTAACTTTTCTGGGATTGAATTTATAATTGATATTGCTTCCGACATTCTTTTTACTGAGCTATCATATGCGGCATCTATACCGGCAGCAGGCCCGGCATAAGTTCCACTCGCAATATTGACTCCTGATTTTTCCCATAGTTCAATATACTGAGCTTTTGCATCAGTACTATTTCGAATCTCACCAGGTATCATTCCAGATAATATAGCTGATGCTTCAGCTTTTGTAAGGCCATCTTTAAAACATTCATCCATTCTTTTTCTCATATTATCAGTAAATAAACCACCTATAGTTATGGTAGGAATCTGAGAATCAACTACCAATGCTTCCTGATGTAACTGCAAAGCTTCTTCCTGGCTTAAAACCGGTTTTTCTCTATAAGACATATAACACCTCGATAAATATATTAATATTATAATCCAAAATTAGCTGGAGGAATCTCATCTAAAAGATGTTGAACAAAATAATCCCATCTTTTTCGCCAGAAATATTTCCAGGATTTTAATGAAGTTTCAGAATCTACAGGTGAATGTTCAATCTCTGGGATAATCAACATATCAAAGTCTTTATTATTTTGTATTAATTCATGTGCTAGTCTAAGAGTGTGGTACATGTAAACATTATCGTCCATATCACCATGAATTAATAAAAGTTTACCTTTTAATTCTGATACATAATTTCTCGTTGCCTGATCGCTATAAATTTCATCAGAAACTTTTCCCTGATACTTTTCTCCCCATCTGGAATTATACTCAAGATTGTCGTAATTACCCGAAGACGCGACTCCCACAGAATAAAAATCAGAATATTTCAATAATGCATTTGCTGTTGAATATCCACCACCAGAATGTCCATACATTCCTACTTTTTTAATATCCATATAAGGTTTTGTTTTAGATATATTTTTTATTACATGAATATGATCTTCTATTGAACCATTATCCTCTAGCTGTCCATAAGAATAATCATGAAATAATTTAGATCTTTCCGATGTCCCTCTTCCTTCAATTATAACTATTACAAAACCGAGTTCTACAATCGAATTTACCTGCCCAAAACTTTCGTGTCCAAAAGAATGATCTCTTAACCCAAGTGATTGTGGTCCGGGATATATAAAATCAAGGACAGGGTATTTTTCGTTTTGGTCAAAATAAGAAGGTTTAAATATCGCACCATAAACTGTTGTTTTATTGTCTGCTGCAAAGGCAGAAAAATACTCTGGATCAGTCCACCCAAGTTTAATGAGTGAAGAAACATCAGCCTGAATTAATTTTTTGCCAGGCAAATCATCAGTGTGTTTCAACATAGTAATCTGTGGCTGGTTAATTGAACTATATTGATCAATGAAATATCCACTTTTATTATTAAAATCAATAATATGATTAGCACTTTCTTCTGATAACAATTCCAGAGCAGAACCATCAAAGTTAATTTTATAAAAGCCTTCCCAATAAGGATTGAATTCAGCTTCTTTGGCACCTGCAGTGAAATATATTACTTTTTCATTTTCATCAACATCTATTATTTCCCTGACCCTCCATTCTCCTGATGTAATCTGATATTTTTCTTCACCTGTACCCAGGTCATGCATATAAATATGAGCCCAATCACTTTTTTCTGAATACCAGATTAATTGATTTGTTTTAAATAAAGGCCTGATAGCAGGATAATCTGTTATTTTTGGAGCCATATCAACATAGGTATCAGAACTTTCTGTAATAATTTCTTTAACTTTCCCTGTTTCAATATCAATCGTTTTCAATGTCATATTATTCTGACCACGATCTGAAATAAGATAATAAAAATGTTTTTCATCTGGTGACCAGAAAAAATTATGCTGATCATTGCTACTAACGAAATCTACATGAAACATACCGAAATAAGTAAAAGGTTTTTCATCATGTGTAATTCTTAAATCTGTTTCTGTGTCA
>CATLOZ010000072.1 GCA_950054395.1 uncultured Chloroflexota bacterium | reverse complement strand
TTCTTTTACTGAATCATAATCCAAATATATATCCAACGGGGTGCCTGTTGTTCCGCTGGTGTGATCATGATATAATTTGGACTTCTTAAATCTTGTATCAATAAACAGGTCTGGGAATTCATTAATCTTCTGTTTGGTAATAATGGGCCAGTTTTTAAGATCTTCATAAGACTTTTCACATTCCGACCAATATTCCTGGTAGAATGGAACATACTTCTTTGCATTATAGAGCGTCTCTTCAAGGCGAGAATCTACCCAATTCCTCCAATCCTCCTTACTCCAATTTTCTCTTTCAAGATATCTTTCAATACGGTACGGTGTTGTTGAATCATACCGTATATGTTTTAAATATGCACCTTTTGTTGATGCCATGATACATTTAACTAAATAGGGTGAATTACTATAGAAGGTATTTAGAATTTTTATATCTCTTTTTTTAAGATAACATAATTGGCATTACCCTTATGACTATGACTTACTCTCCAACCATGATTAAAATAAAAATCTATAGCATTCTTATTGTCTTCTTTAACTGATAATATTAATGTTTTAGATAAAGACAACTTTGATATTCTTTCAAATTCACTGATCAGTTTTGTAGCTATACCTTCATTCCGGTTCTGTATTCGAACACCCAGGCTGACAAGTTCCATAGTAGCTGAATCTACAATTGAGTTATTTTTCGTAATTATTGGGCTAAGTCTTAGAGACAGAAATTTTTTATCCAATATAGCTTTTGGAAACATAATTATTGAATGTATAAATGTCGGGAAAATATAACGATAATAACTGTCTTTGTCATCTGTCATCCTCATCGTTAAAAACCCACATACAATATTATTTTTTTCAAAAGATAAAAGTTTTCTTTTCATAGGGTTTCTTAGATACCATGAGAATGTTTTAACCAAGAATCGTTTACCAAATTTATTGTATAATGAATCCGGGAATACATTCAGATGACAATCCACAACTTGTTCTAAAGATATATCTGTTGTTTTTATCAAATTCTAATGACTTATGTTAATTTAATTCGTTAATGGTTTGACACCATTGTTTAATAATTTCATTCTTATCATAATGTGACACTGCCTCCCGGGCATTTCTTGCAATCTGATATCCATCTATCTTACCAGATATTAGTTCATTAATCTTTTCCACCATTTGTTCCGATTTTTTTGCTTCTACCAATAAACCTGTCACATTATCATCAATTAGATAAGGCACGCCCCCAACATTTGTTGAAACAATGGGCAACCCTAATGCCATGGATTCCAGTAATGTGACCGGATTATTATCATAATCAGTGGTATTGATAAAAATATCATAATCTTTAGATAGTGCCGTCCATTCTATTTTTGAGAGCTGTCCGCTAAATAATACATGATCCTGAAGGTCCAGCCTACTAATTAATATCTTTAATTGTTCCATAACCCTGTTATCTTTAACTGGGCCTACCATACAGAGCCGGGCATCAGGATATTTTTTTTTGATTCCATATAAAACATGCACTGCCATTAAGGGATTATAAATATTATGAATTGATCGTACCCATAATAAATGGGGTTTGATCTTTTTTCTTGTTTTGAATCTGTACTTTTCCAAATCAATATAATTGGGGATAACTGTTATGGAAAAACTATTATTCTGAAAGGATTCCTGTAAATATTCTGAGGGAGATATAATTGTTCTCGCATCAGATAATAAGAAATTGAAGATATGTGGATGCTTTTTGTAGCGTTCACCCAGAGATCCACCTCTTAAAACTGGGATATAAGGTATTTTATATATTTTTGCCACCAAAATTACACTGATTGAAAATAAGATAGCTTTCGTCCCAAATACATCTACAATAATCAATTTGCATGATTTTCGATGTTTCACAATGCAACAGATCATATCCCATAAGCGATGTAAAGAATTTAGCTTATCTGAAGCTGTAACTATGGTATATTTTTCAGATAAAGACAATGCTAAATCTTCAATTGCTGTAGGATTCAGTCCATGTCTAGATAGTAAATTTCCGATTAAAAGTATCATGTTTATTCTTCAAAAGTAGGAAAAAGCAAACAATATGCAAAGCAGGGCATTGAAATTCTCATTGCAGAATGAAACATCGTTAAGAGAGCTAATATACTAAATAATATCTTGGTTGTTTTATTTAATGATGATGATGGAGTAATTAAAAAATAAACCGGCATTCCTAAAAGTAACAATAAAGATATTAAACCAAGTAAACCATGTTCTGATAACATTCTTGAAAATTCTGTATGAGCAGAAATAATTTTACCATAACCATATACATCACGTAATTCCGTTGCATTCCCAGGGCCAACACCAGTAAATAAATAGTCCTGAAAGATTGCTAGGTCAATCTTATAAATCTCAGCTCTACCACTTAAATCTAATATCAATCTTTGGCCATAAGTACCACCTGAGATTCCATATCTCTGACTAATAGCACCTTCAGTTACACTAACCATGGTATACCATGTTACTAATGAAATTATTAAAAGAGCTAATGTATTAATAATAAATATTATTTTTTTTCTGCTAAAGAAAAAATAGTAAGAAAAAGCCATTACAATAGCAATAATGGCTGTAAAAAGTCCGCCCCTTGAAAAAGTAATCATTCCTAAACCTAAAAAGAGAAATAATGAAATTAAATCAATATTTTTTGACCCTGTTAAATACCCTTTATTTACTTGGCCATAAGATAATCCTACAATAATAAACCCAAAGATTGTTGAAACCTGATTTGGACCAAAACCACCACTTGTAGAAGGGTCTGAATAAGGCAGAAAATTATATGATGAGATATCAGGCATTCTGAAAAGAATAAGTACTGCCATTGAAAAGATAGGCAGCAAACTATAAAATAAAATATTAATTAATTCATATCTATTAACTTTTTCATTATATAAATAACAGGCTAATATTGTTAAACAAGCTGGACCAGCTAAATTAAAAGTAATATTTTGCCGCCAAATATTAAATTGATCAAAGGGGAGATGAATAATTGATGGTAAAAGCAATAAAAAATATATAAATATTGGAATATTAATAGAATTACCTGCCTTCCTTCTTAAAAACCCAATAGAAATTATATAAATAATTGAGAGTTTACCAAACTCCCAGAATAGAAACGAATTACTCATTCTTAATAGTACTTCAAATCCTACTATATATGCAGAACATATAATAGGTGCAAATTTATAGTAATTTTTATGAAATAGTATTAAATATGTAGAATATGCTATAACTAATAAACCAATATATGAAGATAAATATGGGAAGTAAAATAAAAGTACCCCTAATAGCAAATGGAGCATAATATAGAGTTTTTTGTCCCTATTGTTTATATTAGGCATTTATAATCTCAGATTTTATTCTACGTAAATATCTACTAAAAGTAAATAATTTACCCAATGATTTTATTTGATTAGATAAATTAATTATTTTATTACGATTGTTTGACAATTCTAATAAAATTGATGCTATATTACTATAGTTCAAATCATCTAATAGTATTCCAGATATATTATTACTAACGTACTGACTGATACTAGACTGATTGCAAACCAAAGGAACGCAACCAAATGATGCCGCTTCAGCTATAACTTTAGGAAAACCTTCGGATGCATAAGATGGAAGTAATATGATATGGCATTTTTCATAAATAGCAACCAATTGTTCTCGTGAGATCCACCCGGTGAGGTTTAGTTTTTTATTTATATTTTTTTCAAATATTGTTTTTGATGGTCCATCACCAACAATAAATATTTCACCAATCCAAGCTACATCTGCAAGACTATTTATCAATTCAAATAAAATAAGAGCGCCTTTTGCAGGTTCTAATCTTCCAACAAAGCATAAATTCAATTTTTTACTAAAATCTTTTTTAGTAGAACTTAAATTGGCAGATTGAAACTCAGAGTCAGTAATACATGGATTCTCAAATGAAAGTAAATGAGATTGTTGTTTTTTCCAATTACCATTGATTGTTACTTTTGATTTCAGTATATTTTTTCTAAGCCACCACCTTTGGAATCTATAAGAAATTGGAGGATTAATTTCCGACCAATTGCCTGCATATTTTATCCATTTTTTCTTATTTTTATACAATAATAATAATGAGGAAAGCTCTTACGAGG
>CATLOZ010000071.1 GCA_950054395.1 uncultured Chloroflexota bacterium | reverse complement strand
AACAAAAAGAATTGACAGAATCTCTTGTAGAAGATCTTAGTTTGGGATCTAAAGTAGAATTTTTAGGATTTCAATCAAACCCATATAAATTTATGAATGCAAGTGATTTGTTTGTTATGTCTTCTAAATGGGAGGGGCCTGGACATGTATTAATTGAAGCATTAGGTATAGGTTGCCCTGTAATAACTACAAATTGCCCCATAGGCCCGGCAGACAGTGTACAAAATGGAGAATTTGGAGAATTGGTTGAAGTTGGGAATTCAAAAGCTTTAAGTGAAGCAATTTTATATGCTTTTAAGAATCAATCTGATATGTTATTAAAAGTAAAAAAATCTGAAAATTATATGAAGAAATTTTATACTGAAAATGTAGTTAATGAATATAAAAAATTATTAACTAATGAACATAGGTAATTATTTTGGAAATTTCATTTTTAATCCCTACAAGAAACAGACCTGAAAATTTAAAGAAAAATTTATTGTATTTGAGTAAATTAAATATTCAAAATTTACATTCAGAAGTAATAGTGTTAGATGATTGCTCTGAACTTAGTTATGATTCAGTATTATTAGAATTTGAAAATATTCAATATTTTAAAAACTCTACACCCATGGGGATTTCATTTGTACGGAACAAATTGGCACAATATGCTAAAGGAAAATATTTAATCTTTTTAGATGATGATGTTCTCATTTCAGAGAATACTTCTATAAATTTAATTTATGATTTGTTTGAAAAAGATAATACATTAGGTCTTGTTTCGTTTAATATTTCTGCACATATTAATAAAAATAAATCTACATCTAGAAATTTATTTGTTTTTAAACAGATACCTTTTAAAAAGTATCAATTATTTTTTAACCCAGAGCTAGAAAATAAAGTTAATTATGTGTCATATTTTATAGGAGCAGCTTTTGCATGCCGGAGAGATATTTTTAATAATGAGGTAATTTTTGATGAGTTATTCTATTGGGGAAATGAAGAAATTGATTTTTCTTATAATATTATTAAAAATAATTTAAAAATTTTATATCATCCTGAATGTAAAGCAGATCATTATCCTGCTCAATCAGTTATTCAGAGCGAATCTCAGAAATTCAATCCTTTTATATTGTTTATATCAAACAGAATACTCACTGCTTATAAAAATTTACCAGGAGTATATTTTTTTTCTTATATATTTATATGGACTGCTTATTATTTTTTAATTTCATTAAAAACATTTAGAATGTTAGATTGGTTAAAAGGAATTAATTTGGGTATTTCTAAATCAGGAAAATCATGTAGAAAGCCATTGAGTAAACTTGGCATAAAGTATTTAAAAAATAATTATGGCAGAATTTTATTTTAATAGGAAATTAAACTTATGTTACCATTTGTATCTTTGATTATACCAACCTTAAATGAGGAGAAATATTTAGAACAAACAATTACAAGTTTATTATCAAACGATTATCCTGACAGTAAACTTGAAATTTTAATTATTGATGGTTTGAGTAAAGATAATACATTGGCAATTGCACAGGAGTTTGCAAATAAATTTACTAATATCAGATTAATATCTAATCCTAAGATTTATCAATCTGCAGCTTTAAATATTGGAATTAAAGAATCACAAGGAGATTTTATTATCAGAGCAGATGCACATGCAATTTATGATAAAAATTATATTACTTCAACGATACATTTATTACAAAAAGGTGTCTATGAAAATGTTGGGCCTGTACAAATTTCAATAGGTAATACATTGATAGAAAAAGCTATAGCAAAAGCTATGAATTCTAAAATTGGTATGGGTAATGCGAAATACAGATTAGATAAAAGAGGAGTATTTGAAGTTAAATCAGTTTGGCTAGGTGCTTGGAAAAAAGAAACCTTAATTAAAATAAATGGTTTTGATGAAAATTTACCAATATCTGAAGATTTTGATTTGAATTATCGTTTGAGAAAATCGGGAGGTAAAATCGCTGCATCTAATTCTATAAAAGCTATGTATATAGTAAGAAAATCTTTAAGTGGGCTTTTTAAACAATTTTATAAGTACGGATTTTGGAAAATGAAATTTTTAATGAATTACCCTAAGGAATTTCAACCCAGATGGATGGCTCCTCCTGTTTTTGTATTTTCATTATTATTATCTATTCTTTTATCGCAATTAATTTCCTGGGTTATTTTTATTCCAATATTTTACTTATTTCTATTGTTTTTGACCACTCTTTACTTTTTGATTACAGCAAATTCAATAAAAGATTTTTTATCTTCTGCAATTCTTTTTTTAATATTTCCTGTGATACATATTGCTTGGGGGATAGGGTTTTTAATTGGCTTCTTTTATTGGAATTGTAAAACAATATATCAAAATATCTAAATTAAACGACTTAGTTATATTTTTACTATAGTGATTCGGTTGAATGATTATTGGTTATAAATTAGAATAAGCAAAATTTAAAGAAGATTTTAATAATAAATCTATTTTTAATTTGGAGGAAGCATGGCTACCAAAACATCAAAATCTGGTATTAGTACAACAATAAAAGACAATGTATTACTAGAAGTTAAAGATTTAACTACTCATTTTTTTACTCAAGATGGAGTAGTTAAAGCAGTGGATGGAATTTCTTACAATGTTCATGAAGGTGAAGTTCTTGGTATAGTTGGAGAAAGCGGATGCGGAAAAAGTGTCAGTGCTATGTCAGTGATGAAATTAATTCCTAACCCACCCGGTAGAATAGTTAATGGTTCAGTTCTTTTTGAAGGTGAAGATTTAGTGACTTTGCCAGAACCTGGAATGCGTCAAATAAGAGGTAATAGAATTGCAATGGTTTTCCAGGAACCAATGACCTCATTAAATCCAGTTTTAACTATTGGAAGACAATTAACCGAAACACTTGAATTACATCAAGGCTTATCAAAAGATGCAGCGTTGGGTAGAGCTGCTGAATTATTAGATAGAGTAGGTATACCTGAGGCGGGTCAAAGATTAAAAGATTATCCTCATCAGTTTAGTGGCGGAATGAGACAAAGAGTTATGATTGCTATAGCTCTTAGTTGTGATCCGAAATTAATAATTGCAGATGAACCAACAACAGCTTTGGATGTTACAATTCAAGCTCAAATATTAGAATTAATGGAAGATTTGGCAAAAGAATTTGGAACTGCGCTTATTATTATCACTCATAATTTAGGTGTTGTAGCAAGATATGCCGATAGAGTTATTGTGATGTATGCAGGTAAAATTATTGAAGAGGGAACTGCAGAGGAAATATTTCACAATCCTATGCATGCGTATACTAGAGGTTTATTGGCTTCTGTTCCAAGACTTGATGCAACTGAGCATAAAAAATTACAGACAATTGAGGGATTACCGCCAGATTTAGTAGACCCTCCTCCAGGGTGTGGTTTTCAGCCGAGATGTCAAAAAACTCCCTGTAAGTGTTCTGAAGCACCACCTGAAATAATTGAAGCAAAGAAGGGGCATTTTATAGTTGATTGTAAATGCTGCAGAAAATAAATAAATTAATTAAATTTCTATAAGAGGTTTTTTATGACAACATCTACTAAATCACAAAGTAAGAAAATAACCAAAGATATTCTTGTTAATGTAGAAAATTTGAAAATGTACTTTCCTGTTACATCAGGAGTTATTCTGCAAAAAACTATTGGTCAAGTCAAAGCTGTAGATAATGTTAGTTTTTTTATCAGAAAAGGAGAAACACTAGGTTTAGTTGGAGAGAGTGGTTGTGGAAAAACAACTACTGGAAGAGCAATATTGCAACTATATGAACCAACAGAAGGAAAAGTACAATTTGATGGCACAGAACTTACAGAATTGAATGCTTCAGATATGAGAACTATGAGAAAAGAAGTACAGATCATCTTTCAGGATCCATATGGTTCTTTGAACCCTAGGATGACTGCAGGAGATATTATTGGCGAACCATTAAAAGTACATAAATTAATTAATAGTAGACAAGAGTATAGAGATAAAGTTGCTGAGCTATTGTCTATTGTTGGATTAAGCCCTTATATGGCGGATAGATATCCGCATGAATTTAGTGGAGGACAAAGGCAAAGAATTGGAATTGCTAGAGCTTTAGCTGTAAATCCAAGTTTTATTGTTTGTGATGAACCAGTTTCAGCTTTAGATGTTTCTATCCAGGCGCAGGTTGTAAAT
>CATLOZ010000070.1 GCA_950054395.1 uncultured Chloroflexota bacterium | reverse complement strand
CAATAATACTTAGCTTTAAATCAAAAAATCTTATGTCTTATACAAATACCTATTAAATTTGTTGAACAGTAAATATATAAGTAGTAAGATCTATATAATTTTATGCAAAAAACACGAATCTTAAATGGAGAATAATAATGTCTGATTTATCTAGATCTGTGGCAATTGTTGGGGTTGCTGAATCAGATGAAGTAGGAAAAATTGAAAACAAATCAAACTTACAATTTCATGCTGAAGCAGCTTACAATGCTATAAAGGATGCAGGCATGAAACCCAGCGATATTGATGGGATAGTTACTGCTGGAACATCAACTTTAAATACAGCTGAGTTTTTGGGATTAAATAAAATAAAATACACAGACTCCACTTCTGTTGGAGGATCATCTTTTGAAATACATATAGCTCATGCTATGGCTGCAATTAATGCAGGTTATTGCGAAACAGTTTTAGTTACCCACGGGGAAGCTGGTAGAAGCGCAAGAAATAGACCCGGACCAAATTTATCAGATCCGGCCAGCCAATACGAAATACCATACGGATTCATTGGAATGCCAATCAATTATTCTATGGCATGCAGAAGATATATGCATTTATATGGGGAGGAAAGAACTAGGCAAGCTTTAGCAGAAATAGCAGTATCAACTAGGAAATGGGCACTAAAAAATCCTAAAGCATATATTAAAGATCCAATGACATTTGATGATTATCATGAATCAAGATGGATATCTTGGCCTTTTCATTTATTTGACTGCTGTATAGTAACTGACGGTGGCGGAGCTTATATAGTCACAAAAAAAGAAATAGCTAATTCTCTTCCTAAAAAACCTGTTTGGGTGCTTGGCGTATCAGAAGGACATGACCATAGTATAATATCTCAAATGCCAGATTTAACACGAACTTGGGCAAAAAATACCGGCCCAGAAGCATTAAAAATGGCGGGATTAACTCATAACGATATTGATTTAGCTATGATATATGATTCGTTTACATACACAGTATTAGTTACTCTAGAAAGCTTAGGTTTCTGCAAGCCTGGTGAGGGTCCTGATTTTGTTGCCAATCAACGAACAGCACCTGGCGGTGATTTTCCTATGAATACAAATGGCGGAGGCCTATCTTATTGCCACACTGGAATGTATGGAATGTTTTTAGTGCTTGAAGCTGTAAGGCAATTAAGAGGCGAAACAGGTGAGAGACAATTGGATGATCCTAAAACCTGTCTTATCAATGGTACAGGGGGAGCCTTATCATCCACCGGAACCATAGTTCTAGCAATAGATTAATTGAAGGAGATATAATGTCTGAATACAAAAAACCTATACCAAGCCCCCAAGGAGAATCTGATTTTTATTGGGAAAAAGCAAAACAAGAAGAACTATGGTTAAGAGAATGTCCTGTAAACGGTCCATATTTTTATCCAAGAGACATATCTCCAGGTGCTCTTAGAAAAGATACTAAATGGATAAAAGCTAGTGGGAAAGCAACGTTATTTACATACTCTATTGTACATAGAGCTCCGCATCCGGGATTTATGGATGATGTCCCTTTTGTTACAGCTATTGTAGAACTAGCAGAAGGACCTTTAATGCCCACAAACATCATTATGGATGAACCAACACCTGAAAAATTAAAAATAGGTATGCCATTAATTGTAGAATTTGAACACATTAATGACAAAATTGCGTTACCAAAATTTAAACCAGTATAAATTTATTCTAAATTTTTCAAAACTTCAAATGGAAAAATCCCAGTATAATGTTCATCATTCCATAAAAATTGTAACGCATATTTCCCTATATACATAAAATCTTCAATAACTATATCAAAAGGTATTGATGTAGGTTCTAAAATTCTTTTCCCCGACCACTCTTCTTCACAATTAGCGCAACCACAATTTATCCTTAAATTTCTGGCAGTTAAAACTTTAATACCATCTCCAAAATCAATTTTTATTTCCTTGCCTGAATTTATTATTTCTACTGACTTAACCATATTATTTTATCTCTGCAATACATTTATTTATAACAAAATAGTCTTTAGTATTACTTATACAATTACCATATTCAACAATTGAATTCATTTGATAATAACTTGAATCTAATTCAACATGAATAGAATCTAAAAAGTTCTTATATTTTTCTACTATCATCGCAGCTTTTTCATATTCATCATAATGTAAGTATAAGGTTATTAGCATTTTATAAACATCAACCCTGCTTGGTCCCCGTTTAATTGAATCTTTAAATAATTTTTCAGCATTTCTTTTATATTTGATAATATCATCTTCATTTTCAGATACTTTTAAAGCTTCATAATATAAAACCCCTAATCTTGCATGTAATTTCCAATAATTAGGATGCCTATCTATAGCATTTTGACCTTCCACAAAAGCAACATTCAATAATTGACTTCTTGAAGGCTCTTTCAAATTTGGTACCCAAGTAATAGAATCATTAATTAAAAAAGTAGTAGCCTCATTTGACATAGAGGGGAATCTATTTATTGCCTTCATAATTTGATTAATTTTACTTTGCAGATATCCTCCTTTAGTTTCAGAAATAGTTATTTGTGAATAATCCCAAATATCAGATGTAGTTTGATACATTTTGATTTCTACATTTATAAATATTAACAATATAGAAATTATTATTGAAACACTAATAAATCTAGCATTTCTAGCAATAATAGATCCAAAAATAGTTTTAATAATTATTTTTATTTTACTTAATTTATTTATAACAATTTCTGGTGTTTTGACAGACATATTCATAATTGCAAACATAATCATTATTAATAAATATGATTCATGAATATCAAACCAAAACAGTTGGTGAATAAAATATCCTACAAAAAAAATAGGAATTACAAACATTATCCCCGACAATCCATAATCTTTATCAGAAAAAATAAATCTGCCTTCTCTGATTGAATTTAACATAATTAAAAACATCAAATATAAATATGTTAATAATGTTAATATACCTCCGGTACTTAAGATATGAAAAAATATATTATGAGCATTATCCATTTCCCATGTTGTAATCTGAGATGGTATAACAAATTTATTATATGGAATTATAAAATTATTCATTCCATATCCAAGCAATGGCCTTTCAAGAAATGCTTTAATCGCTACATTAATATTACTCAAACGTGAAGATAATCCCATATCTCCACCTTCCCTCTGGTTATTAAAAATATCTGCAAATCGATTCATTGAAGTATCAATAATACCAGTAACTAAAAATAACAATAGAATAGAAATAAAAATAAAAATAATTACACAAATAACATTAATTAAATTTCTTTGACTAATTTGATTTTTAAAAGAAAAAAATAGTAGAAAAACATACATGATAATTCCAGAAAGTAATCCTGGGATAACTGATCTAGACGCCGTAAGAATTATAGCGCATAGCAATAAAAACATAGTAATAAATACATAAAGATAATATATATAACATTTATATAGATATTTGATTTGATTTAACCTTAATAATGAAAATGGAATATTGACAAAATTGACCTTAAATAACCCAAATCCAATAAAGAAAATAAGCATCATATACAATCCTGCAAACCCCGGGTTACCTGTGGTAAATACAGCACGTGTTTGATCGCTATATCCAGGCATATCAAAATAAAATATTTTATAATATTCTAAAATATAAAATGTTGCGAATATAAAACCAGTAAAGAAAATAAAAGAGAATAAATTATAGAAAAATTTATTTATATTAGAACATCCAGATAATATAAATAAAAAGATAAGAGTATGTAAGTGCCAGTAAACTCCATTCATCCTCTGAAATTCGCCAAAAAAACTAAAATTAAAATTATCTCCAAAGATTGAACTCAGAAAATATAGCAATATATATGTTAAATATAAATAAAAAATAAAATTTAATTTAGGTTTATATCTAACATACAATTCTTTATTTAAAATTATTCCACACAAATATATACTTAACATTATCCAATTCAGTGTTTGCACCCATAAAGCTTTAGGAACTGTATAAGGATAAAAAACCTCGAAAAAAACAACAAATGGCACGCACAAAATTGCAAAAACCCCTAAATATAAAAATTTAGGGAAATAATTTACTAAAAAAGAATTTGAATTATTATCTGATAATTGAGTTCTGTTATTTTTCAATTTAAGTAAGGAGATATTAAATTTATATTATT
>CATLOZ010000069.1 GCA_950054395.1 uncultured Chloroflexota bacterium | reverse complement strand
CATTTTCATTGCAGCTACTTGTAAAAATTCATTTTCAGGTGCTATATCTGTTCTTCCATCTTCTGCTTTGTTTAAAATATCAAGATCATTTTTTTTACATATGATATGTAAAAGAATATTCGGTTCTATTTTTGAAAATATTTTTTTCACAGAGAAGCTAAAAGTTTATTATTATGATTAATTGATAAAGAATCATTAAAATCTATTTTGTTTAAAATATAAAACTATCATTATTAAAGCATATAAATTAATGATCTTCTTCTTATTAAAGGAACAATATTATTCATAGTGATGCAATTATTATAAAGATGTAATTTTTAAATATTATGAGAATAACAATTGGTATAACTGCATTTAATGAAGGTGATTATTTAACTGAAGCATGGAATTCAGTATTAGATCAGACTGAGATTAGTTGGAAGGCTATTATGATTTTAGATGGTAAAGCAGAAAAAAAAACAGAACGAATTTTTAATAATATATCTCATTCATCTCTAAAAAAAATTAAGTTAACAGAAAACCATGGCCCTTATTATTGCCGTACTCTTGCTATTAATAATACGGACACGGATTGGTATTGTCATTTAGATGCAGATGATCTTTTGCCTGAGAATATGGTAAATAATATTAATGCAACAATTGAAAAATATTCAGATATACAATTTATTATTGGGAAGTGCATATACTTTGATAAAAAATATTTCAATGTCAAATTCCATAAAGGATTGAATGATTCAAAATTGGCTTATACACTTCCATTTAATGGCCAATCTCCCATTAAATGTGAGTTATTTAATCAAGTAGGAGGCTATAATGAGTCCTTCTATCGTGGAGGAGCCGATTGGGATTTTTGGTTAAAAGTACTAGAAGCTGACAAAAAAGGTAAAATTATTGATGATATTATTTATGAAAGACGTTATAGAAAAAATAATGTAGGTAGCAATTGGGTTTCAAAGAGACATAATATGGTTCAACAGTTAATTGATTATCATCCTAAATATTTTTCAGAAGATGATAAAAAAAATATTTGTTATAGTAAGTCATATGAATTTGCTGCAAGAGAGAAAAGAAGCATAGGCCAACGTAAGGAGGCAGCAAAGCTTGCACAAAAAGCTCTCAATTTTGGTAATAAAAATCCTAACTTAAATGCAATAATAGTTGAATTTGAAATGCCACTATGGCGATATAAATTACGTCGTATAGCGAGAATGATTTAATGTCTATACGCAAACTATTTAAAAAATATATTCAGTATATCAGATATGACCCTAAGAAATTTTGGAATAAGCACGGTGGTGAAAATTATATTAATAAATTCCCTCCATCTGGTGAGCGAAATGAGGGAATAATTAAACAATATATAGAAGAGATAAATCCATCAAGTATTGTTGATATTGGTTGTGGGTATGGTAGATACTTAAAATATTTAAGATATCATTTCCCTAAGATTAAACTTGTAGGTGTTGAGATCAGTCATACGCAAATTGAGCAGGCCAAGTTATATTTAGAATCAAGTGATAATATAGAATTGTATGAAACTGATGGTAAAACTTTACCTTTTTCTAATAGGGAATTTGACATTTCATTCACATATGGATGTTTATCTGCGATTCCATATAATAAGATTCAAAATTATTATAAAGAGATAAAGCGTATAACTAAATATCGAGGGATATTTTTAGAATGTAATAAACCCGAAAAATCGAATATAATTAATTCTAAAGAATACTGGTTTTATCACAATTATCACAGTCTATTTAAGGGTTCAATAATTGAAGAAAGGAATATAAATGAAAAAAATGGTGACACAGTATTCTTGGTAGATATGCAATAGTAGTTAATCCATAAATCATAATACGAATATATAACAACCAATAATAATTGAACATCATTCATAGCATAGGAACTCTAAATACAGGTGGAATTCAAAATTTTATCCTGCAACTCAGTCAATCTCCACCTTTAAAAAAATATAAACATCAGGTCCTTTGTACAATTCAAAGTATCGATAATTATAAAGATGAATACGAGAAAATTAATATAATAATACATCATCTCCCTTTTACATTTTATCCCAAGTCACATATTCCATACCGGTTAGATAAATTACTCAGGTATTTTTTTTCCAAATTATTTTTTTTTCGATTGTGGTATTATCTAATAAAATCAGAAGCAGATATTTTACACTCGCATATTCACAGCCATATTATCAGTCAAATATTGGCTGCTGTACTGTCTGGAAAAAAAATGATATGGACGATACATGGTGAATATTCTTTAAGTATATTAACAATTTTTTTTCTTCGTGCTTTGGATTTTATCCTTTCAGATAAAAATTTTAGATATATCGCAGATTCAATATCTGCCCTACATTCAACTTTACCATTCACTGTAAAAAATCTTAAACCGGACAATATTATCCCAACAGGTATTAATCTCAAACCTTATTTGCAGGAGTATGATCAATCGCTTATAAGAGAAAAATATAATATAAAAGATGATACAATATTAATTGGCTCAACCGGCAGAATTGTATGGCAGAAAGGCTATGATCAGCTCCTTTCATTATTAGAAAATTATGATTTTGGAGAAAAAATATTTCATATTCTTGTTGCTGGAGATGGCAGTTTGAGAAATAAGTATATAAAGCGGATTGGAGAGAATAAGTTAGAAAGTCATATCACCTTTATTGGTAATATAAAAAATATTCCTGAATTTCTTTCAGCATTGGATATTTATATTCAACCATCTGTTACGGAAGGGTTCCCATTATCAGTACTAGAAGCAATGGCCTCGAGATTGCCAATAATTTCTTCGAATGCTGGTGGATTAAAAGAAATGATTATTGATGGAGAAAATGGAATGACTTATGAGTCAGGAGATATAAGCAAGTTGGATAAAACCATACATAAAATGTTGAATTTATCAATTGAAGATCGTAAAGAATTTGGAATCAATGCGTATAATCGTATGGAAATAAATAACTCAATTGAAAAAGTGGCAGAAAAATACAAAGCTGTTTATTTTCAATGACAAATAATTTCCTTCAATCGTTTTCTCAAATAATTATGAGATTAAAGGTAAATAAAATACACAGTCTTTCAGTACTTATTTTCATCATTGTATTTTTGTTTTCCTATCGGTCAAATCCTTTATATCAAATGCTCCGTAAATTACTGTCAGTGAAACCAAATGAATTATTAAAATTGGGTAGAAATGCCAGGAAATAGCTTGTAAAAAATATTCAATGGAAAAATAACCAAGCAATATAAAGAGATATACTAAAGTCTCTCTCAATTTTTAATAAATGTATTTTCTATTCAATCAATGAAATTTGATAAAAATTACAATGGTTTAATCCTTCCTGTATTAATATTCTTATTAGTATTCTTTTTTAGTTGGTGGTCGAATCCTTCTCTAGAGGGGAGAATTTATCCAGACACATATGATTATATTAATCTAGCAGAAGACCTGTCACATCCCAGTAACTCCCTTCGTCCATTTCTCTACCCTATATTAATTCGTGGGGCTATGAAAATATCTCCAGATAATTGGTCAAAACTGATAGTATTAATGCAGATGTTATTTCATGTAACTTCAATTCTGTTAATTTATAAAATGCTTCTGAAGTATTCTAATTCAGTTTTCCTGAGTTTTATTTTCAGTTTAGCTATAGGTATAAACCCAAATTTACTTTATTTTATATCTGCAATTGTACCAACACAACTATTTGGCTGTTTTATAGTGATAAATTTATTTTTGTTTTTATCTTTTTGGGATAATTATAAAAAAACCAATAATGTATGGAACAAATATTTTTTTGTATTTGGTTTATTTAGTGCATTTACTGTTACACTGAGGTCAATGTACTTTTTTGGAATAATTCCATTTGTGATCAGTATGATTATTTTAAAAATAAGGAAAAAAAATATTTTTCTCCCAATCATTGTATTAATTCTATTACATCTTTCAATAAACACCATTTGGAATCAATATAAGATTGGGTTGAAACAAAAATACCTTTATGAAGAAAAAGAATTTCACCCAATTAATATCATATATAAAACGGGAGGAGCCTCGGCAAATATGGCTGCCATACGTGGGGGTATGGTTGATTATGGAAAAGGAACGAAATTGTATAAAATATTGGAAGATAAAAATTTACTTTATTTGGCAAGAAAGTGCAAAAATGGTGATTACACTGAAGAATTCCATACTATATATAAGGAATTAACTTTTCAAGAAAAATGTGATCAAGAGTTCTCTGCCCAGATATTAAAATCTCATCCTTTTAAAATTATTCTTATACAGTTATCAAATTGGCATGAGTTTTTTAACAAAAGGATGTTTACTCCAAATCCTGAAAAATCTTTTCCAATAATGCATAATTATATCAGATATTTGTATGTTGGAAGTTATAATAATCTTTATCGGCCATTTATGCCTATATTGCTATTAATGTTTATAATATTAATGGTTACTAAAAGGATATATAACCCATTATCACTGACTGGATGTTTATTAGTTTTATTTTTCACTTTAGGTATAGCACTTCTTAGTTTGCATCCTGGTTTATTTATATATTACAGAACAGCTATTGAATATATTTTGTTTATCTGTGTATTTTTCCCAGTGATTTATATGGGATCATTATTAAATAAAAAAGTAGAACAGTGCTAAAGACCTTCTTTTTTATCCCATCAGACAAAGAAAAATTTGTAAGAAATGTAAGTTCAATTGATGCAGATTGTTTTGTATTTGATCTGGAAGATGCTGTTGCTAAAAATGAAGCCAAAGCGTGTCTGGAAAGACTGAACAGATTAGAATTACATGATAATTATTATGTACGACCGCGGATTGAGTTTAATGATGGAAATATCCCTAATCTGAAAATATTAAATGAATTAATTGATATTGGATTTAGAAAATTCCTTATCCCAAAGGTTTCAAAATTAGACGAATTGAAATATGTGCAAAAGGTATTGATGTTAGATGAAA
>CATLOZ010000068.1 GCA_950054395.1 uncultured Chloroflexota bacterium | reverse complement strand
TAGGCAATGTGTATTCGATACCATGTAAACACCCGCCTTTGATAACTAGTGGCGGTAAATTACCATCATTGCTGGCTATAACGGTCGCACCCATCTCCTCCAATGGTTTAGCAATTCTTCTCATAGGTCTGGACCGGAGAGATTCGTCTCCTGTCAGTACAGAAAGAATAGGTTGGCTTGCCACCAAACCTGCCATTAGGCGCATTGTAGTTCCGCTATTACCACAATCTAATGGAGATTTTGGTTCTTTGAATCCATTTTTACCATTGCCAATTATTGTGAAAGAGAGAATTGGATGATTATCCTGATAATCGATAGTATGAGTTATCTTTGTACCTAATGATTTCAGGCATCTTATTATAGATTCCTGGTCATCCCCAACACAGAAATTTTTTACTTCAGCTGTTCCTTCAGCCATTGCATTAAGTATTGCGGCTCTGTGTGAAATAGATTTGTCTCCAGAAATTCTAATAGTGGAATTAATATATGGCGGTTTGGATATTATTTTTTTCAATTGATCACTTTTTTTTCTTGTATCTCCAGATATCTTTAGTTTTGGATCTTTCCCGGTCAATATTTTTTTGTACTAAATTTTCGGATACTAAAAATCCAGCCATGGCTTGTCCTGAAGACAATATATTCGGAGAGGGAGTATTTTCATTACTGCCAGTTATTCCTAATTCCCATCTCATTCGACTTTCCCAGCCATTGATTAGATAATCTAGTAAATTTTGATCACCTGCCAATATTTTATTATTTATTATTGATATTTCACTAAATATTTCTTTCATCCAATATTTTGACAAGTCAGTAGTAGAATTCAATATTTCAAATATATCTTCTGCATCTGTTTTACTTCCTATGGTTAAATTACCAAATTCTTCATTTGCCAAGTTAGACATTTCTGTCCATGAACTTGAAGATTCAATTTTTTTTATTAATGAAAAAGAAATTAATTTTGGTATCAAAGTCGTAGCAGCATAATAGCTATCAAATTCTTGCGGTTCTAGAAAATATGGTTTCATTTCTATGCTTTCTATCATTTGAACAAATATTTTATAGTAAGAATCATCTATATTCTGCCCTGGCATCAATAAGCATTTTTGATCTTCAAAAATATTCTCAGATTTTGAATATTGAATATTTATATTTGATACTAAAAAAGCTGATACATAGCTAATATTCTTGTTTAAATTTTTATTAGCCCATTCTATTGCTTTAGATTTTGCAGGGGTAAAATCAACAATCAGTAGTTTTTTGTCATTGTTTTTAATTAAAGTTTGAATGATTTCATTTCTGTATTTAACCATACAGTCTATAAAAATAATATCATGAGATGGCAGGCTATTTAATTTCTTGTGTATTTTGGTAAAAATTTTAGAATCTTTTAATTTTGAATCTAAAGAATTGTTTACTGCTAATCCGTGTATTTCAAAATTATTATTATTTTTGATTTGTTTAGCAAATTCTAAAGAAATGTCAGAGTTTATTATAAAAGATATAATAGCCATAATTTAAATATTTAGAATGTTATAAATTAGTGAGCGCCACCGCAGCCACATCCACCACCACCACCACCGCAGGCACATCCACCACCACCACCACCACATCCGCCGCCACCACCACCACCGTCACCACCCCCACCGCAGGAACATCCTCCTCCTCCTCCTCCACATCCGCCACCACCACCACCGTCACCACCGCAGGCACATCCGCCGCCGCCGCCGCTGCCGCCACAGGCCCAGCCACCTGTATTATTAGGATTGCTGATAACAAACCCACTTCTCATGATTGAGTCAATATAATCTATTTCTGATCCTTGTAAAACATCTATGCTATTTTCATCAACAAGAACTTTTACTTTTTCAAATTCGAAAATTTGATCATTTTCAGCTGGTGTTTCTTCCACTGAAAACATATATTGTATATTTCCTCCGGGGGAAGGCATAGCAAGAACTCTTAGCATAGGAGTTTCTGACTGCTCTTTTGAAAGTATATCTTGAACTTTTGTAATTGCTTTAGGTGTTAAGGTAATTATTGATTTAGTTGTCATGATAATAATCTCTTATATATTTAATATTCATATAATACAAGAAATATTATTTTATGTCTTTATTTTATGAATATTAAAAGAAAATTAATTTGCAAAAAACATTAATATACGATTTGCAATAATTTCTAATATTTGTAAACTTATGATTGCAATCATAGGTGAAAAGTCAAACATACCAAAAGGTTTAATATATTGTCGTATTTTTCCTAATAAAGGTTCAGTTATTTGATACGTTATTTTTGAAATAGGATTATAAGGACTTATGTTAATCCAAGATAATATAATCCTTAGAATTAAGGCGAAAAAAAATATTTTTGTAAAAATGTTAATGATGTTACTGATTAATATATAAATGTCCATTAAGATTTACCTAATTGTAATCCTCTTTCATAAGCAGCTTTGATAGCTTCAATAATATTTGCTTTAAAATTGGTTTTGATAAGAACTGTTAGTGCAGCTTCTGTAGTTCCTCCAGGTGATGTTACATTTTCTCTTAATTTTTGCGGGGATTCTTCAGAAAAATTTAACAAATTTATACTACCATCAATCATTTGAGTAGTTAAATCTTTTGATAAATTATCAGGTATACCTATATTTTTACCTGCTTCAATTAAAGATTCTACAAATAAGAATAAGTAAGCTGGCCCACTTGCAGATAACGCTGTAGCCATATCTATTAATTCTTCTTTTTCCACATAAAATTCATTGCCTATAGAGGCTAGGATAGATTTGATTTGTTTTATATGAATTGGATCAGTTTTTTTAGTATGTGTCCATACAGAGACACTTTTTTTAATCTGAGCGGGAGTGTTAGGCATTATTCTTATAATAGAATCATGATTAAATAATTTTTGAAGAGTTTGGATTTGTGTACCAGCAAGAATGGAGACAATTGTTTGATTATTTTTAAATTGATCTTTTAATTCATTTGATAATATGTTGATATCCTGAGGCTTTATGCAAATAAAAATTATATTTGCGTTTTTTATAGCATCTAAATTATTTGTGTATTTATTAATCTTATATTTTTTATTCAAATAAGTAGTTTTATTATCGTCTTTATCTGTGCAATTTATGGAATTTGCTGAAAGTGTGTGAGATTCGGTTATACCGCTGATTAAAGCTTCGGCCATTTTCCCTGATCCAATAAATGAAATTTTCATTATTGATCCTTTGTATTGTATTGAAATTTAGGAAGGGATTTATGTTCTGCAACATATATTGCTAACTTAATTGATTCTTTGAAACTACTGTGATTTGCGATCCCTTTATATGCTATGTCAAAAGCAGTTCCATGATCGACCGATGCTCTTATAAAAGGTAAACCCAAGTTTAAACTTACACTATGCTCCCAATTATGTACTTTTATCGGTATATGCCCCTGATCATGATATTGTGCTAATACAACATCGTATTCACCTTTGATTGCCTGATTAAATATTGTGTCAGCCGGAATAGGTCCTGTCACATCTATTCCTTCTGATTGTGCTTTGGAAATAGCAGGAAGAATATGTTCTTTTTCTTCTGTTCCAAATAAACCTCCATCAGATCCGTGAGGATTTAATGCAGATACACCTATTTTTGGTTTTATGAACCCTAATTTTTTAAAATCAGTATAAATTAGTTCTATTTTTGTATACACATTTTTAAAAGTTACGTAATCACAAGCTTCTTTTAAAGATTTATGGGTACTTAAGTGTACGACACGTAAACCAGGTGTCATTAGCATTGTAGCAACATTTTTGGAATTTGTTTGTTCTTGAAATAGCTCCATATGACCTATAGCCCCACTTCCAGCCATACCACATGATTCTTTATTTATAGGGCATGAAACAACTGCATCAACTTCTTTACTATCCGCAAGTCTACCAGAATGTAGAACCCATTTCATTGATGCGTATCCTGCTGTAGCAGATACAACACCTGGTGAAATTTTACTAAAATCTAAGTTTGAATCATCCATTACGGGTATAATATCTGAATTTAAATCAGATATTCTTGAGAGCGAATCAATTTTTAAGAATTTTAAATGTGATTTAATTATGTTATCTATATGTTCTAATGCATCAAAATTACCTAAAATCAAAGGATGAAAATCATATTCAAATATTATTTCACTTAAGGATTTGCATATTATTTCAGGCCCTATTCCGGAAGGGTCTCCCATACTTATAGCAATTATAGGTTTGTTTTTTATAGGCATTACAGTATTTAAAATTATAATTTATAAATTTAAATTATTACCCACATTTTGAATACCCACATTCATGGCAATTTAAGCAACCTTCTTCGAAAATCAAATTTGATCCATGGCATTCCGGGCAAGGCATCCCAACTTTGGGTTGTTCAGGGATTGTATTTTTGCTTTCAGAATTATGATTGATACCATTTCCATTATTTTGATCTGACGTTTTATTGTTACCATCTGATTGCGTTATATCTATGCCTATTTTTTCTATTGAATCTACAGAGGAATGTTTAGCTAATACTTGAGCAACCGCGTCAGGTGCTGATAATATTAGCTTTCCTTTATCCCACACAGGTAAATCTGATATTCCTCTTAATTCATTCACTATTTCTTTAGGTTTAATTCCTGATCTTAAAGCAAGTGAAATTAATCTGGAAACGGCTTCTAAGTTTGCAGAATCACTTGATCCAGCTTTGCCAAGGTTTGTAAATACTTCGAAAGGATCAGATTGTTGATCCAAATTAACAGTTACATACATATTTCCATGCCCAGTTCTGATTTTTTCAGTTACACCTGGTACGATAGATGGTCTATTTCTAGGTTGAGGTACATTTGTTTCAAGAACTTTTTCAACATTGTTGGTTGTTGTTTTATTAGTTGTTTTATTAGATGGATAATTATTAGTAGGATTGGGAAATAATTGATTCTTATTAACTATTACATCATATTTTAATTCACACAACTGATTGGCTATTGCGTTCATACCCTCCTTTAATAATAAATCAATTGCTCCTGTATAATCATATTGTGCACTAATA
>CATLOZ010000067.1 GCA_950054395.1 uncultured Chloroflexota bacterium | reverse complement strand
CATTTTTTAATTCTGAATTAATAGGGAAAGCAGAAATATGACAAACTATCAAATTTTCATTTCTATTGTTTTCAATTAAAGAATGAATATTCTTATATTCATCTGAGCCATATTGATAATCATGAATTAGTATATTTGCATCTTTCAAATCAGATTTAATTCTTTTGTAAAACAATTCATTATCAAAATCAATATGAATGATATTTTTATTTCTATTCCAAAAATCATTTTCAGAATAATTGGTATTATCAAATTTATTTATATACTTAAATACTAATGCACCAAAATCACTTAAAAACATAGATGTCAGATCACCAGAATAATGTCCCGACAAATCTAAGACCTTGATTTCATTCAAAAATTTAGTAACACTGTTATTCATAAATAAATTTTACACTCACAAAATTTTTGTTCAATACATAAATTTATTAAATAAAGGAGAGAATTATGAGTCAAATAATTGGAGTAATCCCAATACTTGCAACTCCATTTAATAAAAACGGTGATATTAATTTTAAAGATTATGAAAAAGAATGCGAATTCTTAATAAATGCTGATGTAAATGGTATAGGCATAGCTATGGGAAGTGAAATATTTAAATTGGATTTTGAAGAAAAAGAAAAATTAATTAAAATCTTATATAAATCAATTTACCAATCAAAAAAAAATATAAATATAATTGTAAATACTGGTACTTCAAATATGAATGAAACAATCAGATTAAGTAAACAAGCTGAAAACCTTGGGGCAAATGCTTTAATGGTAATGCCTCCAAATCTTATAACTTTAAATGATTCAGAAATTATTCAATATTACGAAACAATATCTAATAACATTCCTTTACCAATTGTGATGCAAGATATTCCAGGTGCATCCTTATCGAACAACCTTATAGTAAATTTAGCAAACAATATAGAACATTGTAGATATGTGAAACTTGAAGTTTCCCCAACTCCACTAAAAATAGAAGGATTATTAAATTTAAAACCAAAAGATCTAATAATCCTGGGTGGAGCAAGTGGAAATTACTATATTGAAGAATCTTTAAGAGGAGCCAAAGGAACTATGCCTGGTTCATACATTCCGGATGTATTTGTCAAAACATATAAATTATTAAAAAACAATAAGTGGGAGGAAGCACATAAATACTTAAATAATTATGTACCTATGTTAAGATACCTTTCACAAAGTTTAAGCTTTTCTTATTACTTGAGCAAATACATATTATGTAAACGTGGAATATTTGAATCTAATAATGTCAGACCACCTTCAATTAATCCTAACACTCAAGCATACAAGGAAATGGATTCTTTTATTAAACAATTAAAATTATCAAATGAAAAATAAAAAAATAAAATACGAATTAGGACAAGGTAATTGTGTTTTTGGCACTATGTTAACAAATTCTGTTTCTCCAAGATGGGCAGGCCATTTTGCAAATATAGGACTTGATTATGTTGTTATAGACACTGAACACTCTCCATTTAACAGAAGTGAAGTTGCTAATCTTATAAATTCGTTTAATTTAGGAAATGTATGCCCTATCGTTAGGATTCCAATACCTTCTCCTCATTATGCAACTATGCATTTAGACGCTGGAGCAGGAGGAATATTAGCACCTTATTGTGAAACAAAAGAAGAAACTGAAGAAATTATTGGAGCTGTCAAATGGAAACCATTAAAAGGAAAGTTATTATCTGATATTATCAAACAAAATAAATTTCCAAGTAAAGAATCAAAGACATATTTGGAAAATCTAAATTCTGAAAACATTTGTATAATTGGTATTGAAAGTGTTCCTGCAATAAATAACCTGGAAAACATTCTATCAGTAGAAGGTATTGATGCAATATTTGTTGGCCCTAATGATCTTAGTGTTAGTTTAGGAATTCCCAATGAATATGAAAATAAATTATACGAAGATGCACTAGATGAAATAATCAACAAATGTCAACCGAAAAATATTCCAGTAATGATACATCACCAATCAACTGATCTTACTAGTAAATGGATAAAAAGAGGATCTGTTTTTGTACTTTACACTTCTGATAAAAGAGCATCACAAAATGGATTTTTAGATGAATTTTCTATTATCAAAAATACTGCAACAAATATTGGTAAATATCAATCTCAAGCTAAAAATATAGAAGAAGAAATAGTATAAACCCAAAATGAATCAATTTACTTTAGTTGATTTAATCCACTTATCTTTTTGTTGATTTCGAACATACGGATCAGTACTTTTATATGAATTTAAAAAAATTTCAGCAAATTCAGTAAAATCAGAATTTTTAATTGCAATATTCATTCTTTGCATTAAATTAAACAAATAATCTAAATTGTGAATTGAAGCAATTCTATATCCTAATAGTTCTTTGGATTTAAATAAATGTTGAATATAGGCTAAGCTATAATTTTTACAACTATAACATTTACAATCTTGATCAATAGGACTATCTTTATCTTTATATTGTGAATTAAATATATTTAATCTCCCATCATCTGTAAATAACGATCCATTCCTCGCTATACGGGTAGGCAAAACACAATCAAACATATCAAATCCAAATCGAACAGCACGTACAAGATCGTCCGGAGAACCTACTCCCATTAAGTATCTTGGTTTATCTTCTGGCAATAATTTATACATTGAACTTTGAGCATCAATCATTAATTTTTTTTCTTCTCCTACACTTAATCCGCCATAAGCATATCCATCAAATCCAAGACTAGTAATATTACTAGCTGATCTTTCTCTAAGTTCCAGGTTTGTGCCTCCTTGAACAATCCCAAAATACATAGATTTATCACTTGTTTTTGAATTAACGGCTATCTTAGCCCACTCATAGGTTAAAGCCAAAGCATTTTCTAATTTCTTTTTATTTACCCCTTGAGGGAGGCAAACATCTAAAGGCATGATAATATTAGATCCAATATCTTCCTGATATAACACTACTTTATCGGGTTTAAAATATAGTTCACTTCCATCTATATGACTTTTAAATACAATTCCATCATTTTTAATTTTAACTCTATGAGAAAGACTAAATCCTTGAAAACCTCCGCTATCCGTTAAAATCAATCCTTTCCAATTCATAAATTTATGTAAGCCACCAAATTTTTTCAGATAGTCTATTCCAGGCCTTGCGCTTAGATGATATATATTTGATAAGATTAATTTATATCCTATATCAGTCAACTCATAACTATCTAAGGATTTTACTGATGCCTGAGTAGCTACGGGCATAAAACATGGTGTCTGGATTTTGATATCATTAATTACAATTTCACCAGCTCTACTTAATTCATCTACATTAAATATTTTAAAAAAATTACTCATTATTAAATATTTTCAATAATAAGAGCTATACCCATAATAAAAAGCATTATGCCCAAAATTCTTAAAATCCACATTCCGGAAATAATTTTACTTAACATAGCCCCAATCTGTGCTCCAATAATAGCCCCAACAGCTGCAGGCAAAAATAAAGGTAGTGAAAAATAGCCATTCACCCAATATATAATAGTTCCAGCTAAAGAAGTAAATAAAAGGCTAAATACAGATGTTGCTGTGGCAATTTTAACAGGGAATCCAGAAACATATATAAGTAAAGGAGTTCTTATAATTCCTCCACCAATTCCAAAAAATGTGGCTACAAAGCCCAAAAAGATATTATAAAAAGCTGCAATTCCCATACTAAATGAATAATTATATTCCTCACCAGCTTTAGTTTTCAATGATCTTTTTTCATTGAAAAAATTATTATTTAAATTCTTGAATCCATCAGATTGGAGCTGAGTCCCATTTTTTCGAGATTGTAGAAACATAAATATTGTTATGAGTATGAGTGTAATTCCAAAAATCACTTTAAAATTAGTTGTGTCAATAACTATTAAAGTTAAAGCTGCAAATACACTGAAAGGAATACCAATCAAACTAAATATACCTCCACTTTTGATATCTACAGTTCCGATATTCAAATACCTATATGAACCGGATATACTATTTACCACTACACAAGCTAGTGTTGTACCAATAATATTTTTGGGTTCTATAGAAGTTTCAGTCAATAACAGTAAAGGGCCTAACAACGCGCTTCCACCTGCACCTATCAATGTGCCCAAAGTAGAAGTTATTAAACTTGATAATAAATAATATAATATTTTAAGTATATTTAAATCTAATTCCATTATTGTTCTCTCACTATTTCCATCAAAATATCTTCGGAAATATCATTTTTTGTGAAGCTATTCCCCAAAGATTTTAGTAATACCCAATTAATTTTGCCATCTTTTACTTTTTTATCATTTTTAATCAAATCAAAACAATTTTCCCAATTAATATCTTTAAAATCTGTTGGTAAGTTAAATTTATTTAATATTTGAATGTGGAAATTATAATCATCGTCAGAAAGTAGCCCTAATTTATTACTTAATTTTGCAGCAAAAACCATACCTAAACTTACAGCTTCACCATGAGTATATTTATTCAAATTAGTTGAAGCTTCTATCGCATGGCCTATAGTGTGTCCATAATTTAACAGAATTCTTTGTCCATATTTTTCATTTTCATCAACAGAAACTATGTCTGCTTTTATTTTTATACTTTTCTTTATTATTGAAATTAATTCTTCATTTAAATAATTGAAATCTTTTATATCCATCATTTGATCTAATAATTCTCGATCCTTAATAAATCCATGTTTAATTAATTCAGCCCATCCTGAGTTGATTTGTCTTTGTGGCAATGTATCAAGTGCCAGTAAATCTGACACTACCAAAGAAGGGGCATGAAAAGATCCCACTAAATTCTTAATGTTATTAACATCGATAGCAGTTTTTCCTCCTATAGATGAATCTGACATTGAAAGTAAAGTTGTTGGAATTAATACAAATTTTATTCCTCTCATATATGTAGCAGCAACATATCCGGAAATATCGCCCACCATTCCACCTCCTATTCCTAATAATATATCATCTCTGTCAGCGTGTTCTGAAGATAACCATTCATAAATACTAGAAGTATTTTCTAACGATTTAGATTGTTCGCCAGAATTTAATACCAGGGTAGTAGTTTTAATTTTATTTAATTCAAAAACTTTTTGAATTTTACGCATATATAATTTCGACCCATCATCTGCTAATAAAAACACTTTATGTTTAATTAAAAAAGGTTTCAACATTTGTGGTAATTTTTCATATAAATCAGAACCTACATATACAGGATAAATATTATTTATATTTTCTACAGAAGTACAAAAGTCATCAATTTTTTGCCATTCAATTACATTTAATTTATTTAAAAACTTATTTATACTTTTCAATAACTCATTAGTTACCTGTTCAACTGTCAGATGATTTGTATTAATAGTAAAATTTGCCATTGAAT
>CATLOZ010000066.1 GCA_950054395.1 uncultured Chloroflexota bacterium | reverse complement strand
CCTTTTTTCTTTCAGTGTCATCATAAGATCCAATATTTGTGCTTGAATCGTAACGTCCAAAGCCGTTGTAGGTTCATCGGCAATAAGCAGAGCTGGGTTACATTGGAGAGCCATTGCAATCATAACTCTTTGTTTCATACCGCCAGAAAACTGATGGGGATATTCATTAATTCTTTTTTCAGGACTGGGTATATCAACAGAATCTAACATTTCGATACTTTTTTGTGTTGCAATTTCTTCATCTAAACCTTGATGTTTTATTAATATTTCGTTCATCTGAACTTTTATATTTAAAACGGGATTTAAAGATGTCATAGGTTCCTGAAAAATCATGGCAATATCCTTACCTCTATATTTCCTCATTTCATTATAGCTTAATTTCAGTAGGTCAATATCATTATATAAAATATTACCAGCAACAATTTCACCTGGAGGATTTGGAATGAGTCGATTTATTGATAATGATGTAACTGATTTTCCTGAACCAGATTCTCCTACAATGCCTAAGATCTCACCTTTTAATATATCAAATGAAATATTATCAACAGCTTTTACTGTTCCTGCTTCAGTGTGGAAATAGGTTTTTAAATTTTTTACTTGAATTAATGCATTAGACATTGGATTATCTTAATCTAGAATATGTTTTAGGATCAAATGCTTCTCTTACTGCCTCACCTATGAAAGTAATTAAAAATAATGTGATTGCCATGGCTGATAAGGGTGTTACAATAAGATGCCAAGCAGACAGGTTCTCTCTTGCCTGACTTATTAATTCTCCCCAACTAGGTGTTGGTGGTTGTAGTCCAAATCCAAGGAAATCCAGTATTACCAAAGTACCGATATATCCAATGATTGCGAATGGTGCATATGTAATAATAGGGGTCAAGGCATTAGGTAAAATATGCTTAAACATTATTTTAATATTAGATTGTCCCATTGAAATTGCAGCAGATACGTAATCTTTTGCTTTTTCTCGATAAAATTCACCTCTAATAAAAAAGCTGATACCAATCCATCCAGTTAAGAATACAAGTATAAGTGCAAGGACGACCACATTTGGTCTCATAAGGCTTGCAATTATCATCATTAGAAATAAAAATGGAATTGCCATAAAAATTTCTATGATTCTAACACCAAATAAATCGACTTTCCCTCCAAAGTATCCCATTGTACCACCAATCAATATTCCCAAAGAGTAAGCAAAAAAGGTTACTATCAATGCAAAGGTAATTGAAATTTGAAATCCATAAATTAGACGGGCAAATACATCTCGCCCTCTGTTATCAGTACCAAATATATGATTACCACCAGGTTTAGTGGGTGGATTAAAAGTATCAAATTTCCCATTATCATTTGAATCATAAAATTTTTCATTATCATCTTTTATACCATTCCCATTAATATCATCAAATAGCTCTGATAAAGATGACAACATATCTTCAAGTGGATCATAAGGATATATTGGCATAATTACATAATTACCTTCATTTTCAAACTCAAATTGTTTTTTTAAGAGTCTATAATCTGGTTCTCCCAAATGTGGTGAACCAAATGATGTATATTGACCAAAATCTTTGCCTTCATGATGGAGGGGGGTAATAAAAAGTTCTATTAAATCTCTAAATGCCGGGGAGTAATATTTATATAAATCTTGAAATGGTTCATTAACATCCCATTTATCATTTTGATTTAGATCTGTGAATGTTTCTCCATTATCATATTTCTCATTTGCATATTTGACTATGAGAGCTTGGCTATTTATGAAAAGTGGTGCAATTATTGACAAAAGATATAGAGATAATAGGATAATAAATGAATAATAACCTCTTTTAATTGATTTAAAGCGTCTTACTCGCTTTTGTAAAATCGATTCAGAATAATTAGGTTGTGTTTTCATTATATTATTTAAATCTTATTCTTGGGTCAATTGTTGCATAAGCTATATCAGAAAACAAATTTCCAAATAGTCTTACGATTGTATTAATAACTAAAAATCCCATAATAATTGGATAATCCCTTGTTATAATAGCAGTAAATGACAACATACCTATGCCATCGATACCAAATAATTTTTCAATTACATATGATCCAACAATAAATAGACCAATAACATGACCGATATTTGTCGCAATGGGGATTAATGAATTTCTAACAGCATGAAATAAAATTACACTTTTTTCTGAAAGACCTTTTGCAAAAGCAGTACGTACATAATCTTGGCTTAAGTTTTCCATTAATGAATTTTTCATCAGTACAGTAAGTGTTGCAAATGAGCCTACCATATAGCAGAGTATAGGTAATATAGCATGATGTATTTGATCAAAAACTTTTCCCATAAATGTTAAATTATTCCAATTTTCTGATCTCCATCCGCCAAGTGGAAATATATCCATAAAATTTTCACCTGCAAAATAAACTAATAATAGTGTTCCAAGTGCATATCCTGGGATAGAATAACCGATAAAAACTATCGAACTTGAAATAACATCAAATTTAGAACCATGTTTTATAGCTTTCATAATGCCAAGTGGTATACAGATTAAATAAACTAAAATAAAACTAGTCAAACCAAAAATCAATGATATATGTAATCTATTTTTTATTAGAGTACCAACATCATCAGCCTTTTCATTTGAATAGCCTAAATATCCAGTAAACAAACCTTGATAAGATTTTTGTATAATTCTTATTTCTGAATCACTTTTTATTTCAGCTATTTTCCAATTAGTAGAGTGATACCATGTTTTAATAAAATTAACATTAGGTAATTCTTGAAAATCTTTTGTAGGTTCAAAATCAGCATTTTTTATATCAATACCAACACCACTTTCCGTAACTATAATTTCACCTGTTTTATTTTTAACGGGTTTGATCCATTTTTGCAATGTATAGCTGGTAAATGCATCTTTTTTAAATGAATATATATTTTCCCTAAATGTTTCCCCAATATTAACTGTCCTATTTTTTATTTCTTTTGGCCAAATACCAAGCCAAATTAAATATCTAATAACAACTGGTTTATCCAATCCATATTGCATTCTCAGATCTTCAAGTATTTCTGGCGTTAATGTCTGACTATCTGAAATAGATTTCCCGCCTGCACTGGCACTTTCTCCACTCATCATACTTGCGAACTTTAGTTGCATTACAGCTCTTTCAAATGGACCTCCTGGGACATATTGAAGAATAGTAAATACCATTATTGTTGTCCCGAAGAATGTGGGGATCATTAATAATAATCTTCTTATGATATAATTAAACATTATAGGAATTTATTTCTTTTGAGTATTCCAGTAGTCAATAATATTTATTTCACCTGTTCCAATTGTCATCGATGAATTATTTATAGCCTTATGAAGTTCTTTTTCCTTATCTGGGTCATACCACCACATATCAATTAATCTCTGCCAATTCCCAGAATACGAAATGCCTGATTTTGGCATTCCAAATTTGTTCCAATGTACTACCCTTGCTCCATAAGCTGAGTGCCAACCTGGGGCATAGTGATAAAGGCGGGTGGCAATACTATCAATCTCCTGAGCTATTTTCACTCTTTTAGACATATTCCATTCACTATTATATAATTCTATTCGTTTATCTATTGCTGGATCAGCCATTCCAGTAATATTTGTGACCTCCTCTGCCTCTGAAAACTTGGAATGCATTTGTCCTTCTATATTGGGGAACATACTAGCTGTCCAGCCTTGCCAATGAACTGTAAATTTCCTTTTCATTACTTTCTCGAATTGAGATTGCCTAGTTAACGTAACCATATTCATTTTTATACCCACTTTTACCAAGTCCTGTTGCAGTGATGTAAAAATTCTTTCAGTTGATTGTGAAGTCATAAAATCAAATTCAAATATTTTATCATCTTTCGTTAGCCACTTTTCACCTGTTTTTTTTGTCCATCCGGCTTCATTAAGTAATATTATGGCAGCAATAGGATCATATTTAGGATCTGGATTAGTAGGATTTTCATAGGGGCTATTGTTAAAATAGGATTTGGCGTATTCATACTCATTAAAAAATAATTTTTCATTTAACTCATCTACATTCCAAAGTAAACTAAATGCTTTACGTATTCTAATATCATCATACGGTTCTTCTAGAGTATTAAAAGCAAGACCATTTATACCACCTGGTAGGAAATTAAAAACTTTGGTTCTCATTAACAATCCTCGTTTAACTAGTGGATCTTCTTCTGGAGAAAAATTTTGAGCCCAGATACTTGATCTCCATATAACATACATATCCATTGTACCTTTTCTTAGGCGCTCTACTTCTAAAAGTTCATCATCCATAAATAAATATTTAATTGTATCAAAATTAAATAATCCAGTGTTTACGTATAGATTCTCTGCCCAAAAATCTTTCCTTTTATGTAATACTATGACTCCATTATTATCTTTAGTCGTTTTATTTTTATCAAGAATATAAGGACCTGTTCCAGGAAGCATTTCATACTGATATTTATCTACGTAACCTGCTCCATCCACTTTATCTAAATAATAGCTTGGTAAAATTGCAGCTGATGATGCCGCATAAATAAAGGTTCTCCAATCTACTTTTTTACTTTTAATACGTACAATATATTTTGATTCAGCAATTAATGGTAATTCAAAAGAATCACCGTATAATGTATAAGTATTAGGATCTCCATGACCTTCGTCTGCAAGTAGATTAAAGGTTGCAACAACATCCATGGCTATTACCTCTCTTCCATCTGACCATCTTGCATCAGGGTTTATTCTAAACCAATATGTAAGTTTATCATCTGATATTTTCCAATGTGTTGCAAGAATAGGTTGATATTGCATAGTCTCGTAATTAATTGATAGTAAGGTTTCATAAACATTTGATTCTAATAAAGATAGAATTTGATGCCTCGTATCTTGACCAACACCTCGAAATGTAGGAGGGAAATCATCATCTCCTTTAAGTGTTAATGAACCTCCTTTAATTGCTTGTGGATCTCCAATTAATTTTGGATTAGTATTTGTTTCCCAGCCTAAACTTTCTGCATTTTTTTCAAAACCGTTGCCACCCTGTTCTGGAGAGATAGCATCCTTCTGATTATTATTTGAGGATGATTCTATAGTATCAAACTGTTTATAAACTTTTTGATTATTCTTTTTCCCACAGTTAAGGGAAAAAAGCAATAAGAATATAGGTGCAAAAAATAAACTAAATTTTATTTTCATATTTTTTCTCCGATTAAGAATTTATTTAATATTGATTAATATGGAAAGGTTTCAAATTTACTTCAAATTATTCATCAGAATATTGTACAAAGAATACTCTATTAATATTATTGTAGTATATTAATTATTTTTATCGATCCATGAGGTGCTTATAGATTGCAATAATTAAAATGGCTAGAATAAGGCCACCAATTAACCCCTCAAAAATCATGAGCGTTTTTCCAAT
>CATLOZ010000065.1 GCA_950054395.1 uncultured Chloroflexota bacterium | reverse complement strand
AAATAAATACATAAGAAGGCAACCCCAGACTTTTATTAATTTCAGTCATATTCTGCCCCTCTTCAATTCTACTTTTAGCTGAAGCAATGATTCTTATCTGCCGTGCAATCATAGATATAAGATATGAAAATCCTGCTCCTGAAGCAACAAATTCATTTAACTGAAAGAACGCTTTTTGTTCCCTAAGCATAATCAAATCATCAACCAGAGAAAATATTTTATATCTGTGTCTTGGGCTCGAAATGTGATGTTTGATATCATTAACACCTAAATTATTACTTTTCTGATCTGAATTAAATATAACTGATAATTTTTTAATTTCATTAAATATACTCAAACTATCCCAGTCATTTATATCTGAAAGATATTTCGCAGCATTGTAATCTAAATCAAAGTCATAGGAAATTGCAAGCTTCTGTATCCATTTAATCTCTTCATTTTTATTAGCCGGATTATTAAAAATTTTCTTTTCAAAATTCTTAAATATAAATGTTTTTTGAATATCTTTATTAAGTTTTCCATCCCAGTCTATTAATATACTGTTATTAGGATTTATCGAATCAGCGATTATTGAATCTATCTTAGCAATATTAATATTTTTTTCATCAGATTCTATTTTCTTTAATACTATGCACTTATTCTGCCGAAACATATCATATGAAACAACTTCAGTAGACAATTGATTTAAATCTATATTATCAAGATAAAAAAACCGATAATCAGAAGAGTTTCCATACTTATTTATAAAATCATGTTTAAAATGACTTTTATCATATAAATTTTCACCATAAATTAACAAATTCAATATAAGCTCCCCAGGTCAATTTAATGTATACTAAATATAAGGAGAAATCTATATGTTTCTATTTAGATTAATTAGCTCAATAAGGCTTATATGGAAATTAATGACTGACCCACGTGTTCCGTTCTGGATCAGAATTGCTCTGCCTTTGGCATTGATTTATGTAATTTCTCCAATTGATATTCTCCCGGATTTTATACCTGTTATGGGTAGAGTGGATGACATAATTGCTATTGTTGTAGGTATTATGATTTTATTAAAATTAGCCCCGAAAAAAGTAGTAAACCAGTACAAAAAAGACAATAAAACTATCATAGACGGTGAATACCGTGAAGAAGATCAGGAAAATCAGAATAAAAATGGAAAATCAGAATAAACCTGAAAAAATTTTCGAAAGTATTTATGTACACATCCCATTCTGCGAAATAAAATGTCCTTACTGTGATTTCAATGCCTATTCTGATGTAGATTATTTAACTGAAAATCTTATTAATTCAATAGAAAAAGAAATTGTTTACTGGGGCACATTATTTGAAAACCAAAAAATAAAATCAATATTCTTTGGCGGAGGTACCCCTTCATGGATAGAATCAAAATACATTCAAAACATCATTAAAATAATAAAAGAAAATTTCAATCTGAAAAAAGATATAGAAATCACACTTGAGTCCAATCCTATGGATTTAACTGAAACAAAAATTGATGATTATCAACATTCAGGAATAAACCGGTTCAGTGTAGGTATACAGAGTTTAAATGATAAAACGCTTAAATTTATCGGCAGAAATCACAACAGAAAAGGAGCACTAAATGCTCTTAAAAATCTTAATGATAAAAAAGCAAAGAATTTCAGTGTAGATATTATGTTTGGAATTCCATACCAGACTGTAGCAGAAATTAAAGAAACAGTTGAAACATTAATTAAATTCAACCCTACTCACTTCTCTTCATATTCTTTTACCATAGAACCTAATACTCCTTTTCACAAATTTGTAAAAGAAAAGAAAATCAAAGAGCTCGATGAAGATACTTATATTGAGATCTTTAATACTATTTATTCAACATTAAAAAATAATAACTACACTAATTACGAAATTTCAAACTGGTCTCTTGAAGGTTATGAAAGTATACATAACTCAAACTACTGGGATAATAAGAATTTTTTAGGAGTAGGTCCGGGAGCTCATTCATACCTTAATGAAATAAGATTTAGCAACATCAAATCTCCAAAAAAGTATATTCAGCATATAAGTAAAATTCAAAACAATTATAATTCACAAATAAATAATTTTAATGAATTTATTAAAACAATTAATTTTGTCTATGATCATGAAATAATCACAAAAGATATAAAACAAAAAGAATATATAATATTTGCACTACGAAAAAACACAGGGCTTAGTAAATCAAAATTCAATAATGAATTTAATGAAAATATTGAAAAGTTTCTACCTGAAAATCTGAATAATTTTATAGATTATAATTTAATTAAAACAGATGATAATATTATTAAGCTTACAGACAAAGGTAAATTGTTGAGTAACGAATTATTCAGAGAAATTCTATATCCATCAGGTAAATAATGCATGTAATAGGAACAGCCGGGCATGTGGATCATGGTAAATCTACATTAATTAAAAACCTTACTTCTATTGATCCCGACAAACTCAAGGAAGAAAAAGAAAGAGAAATGACCATCGATCTTGGTTTTGCATGGCTGAATAACACAAATACAAATGAACCTGTGGGAATTATTGATGTTCCCGGGCATGAAGATCTTGTTGATAATATGTTAAAAGGCGTTTTTGCAATAGACCTTGCATTACTTGTGGTAGCAGCCACCGAATCAATCAAACAACAAACTATTGAACATCTTGAAATTCTAAAACTTTTAAATATCCCCCGGATTATATTAATTGTAACCAAGAAAGATCTGGCTTCTGAGGAAATGAAAAACAAAACATTATCAGATGCTATAAATTTACTTAAAGATTATGGATATAAAGAAAGTAAATATATAGTAGTAGATTCTGCCAGCAACGAAGATATAAATAACCTAAAAAATCTTATTTTTTCTGAATTAAATGAATTGGTTTCTCCAAAAATTTCCTCAAATGCAAGAATGTACACAGACAGAGTTTTCCATAAAAAAGGATACGGAACAATTGTTACAGGGACACTGCTTGAAGGTAAACTTAAAACAGGACAGGACGTCTATTTAAATGGAATAACAAAATCAAGAATCAGGGGATTACAGACATATGATCAAAATGTAAATACAGCTAATGCAAAAACAAGGCTTGCGATAAACCTTACAAATATTGAAAAAAATTCCATCTCAAAAGGAGATCATATAACTTCTGAATTGATACCTGAATTAAATAATTCATTTGATGCAGTAATAAGAGTATCAAAATCATCTAAAAAATCTATAAAACACAATTCAACAATTCAGGCATTTATAGGATCAAGGCAAATAAATTGCAGATTAATATTAAGAAATCTGAAAGAAATAAATGACCAGAATAATCATTATGTCCATCTTAAATCAGATAAAAAAATATCATGCAAAGTTAATGACCCAATTATTTTAAGATCATCTGGTGAAACTATAGCGGGAGGAGAAATATTAAATACAGGGTCATCTTTAAAATTATTTAAAACACCCATCTATAGAGAATATCTGGATGCATTATCAAAAAATGATATACAGAATGCTGCTGAAAAATTAATAAATATTAATAAAATGATCACCTTAGGTGAATTAAAAACACAGCTAAATCAAGATATTGATGAGATAAAAAATAATCTATTAGATTTACAAAAAAACAAAACTATCATCATAATCAAAAATAATGCCAATAAAGACATTCAGCTAATAGATGTAAAATGGTGGCTAAAAAAATCAAATGAAATGATAAAAATTCTACAAAATTTCCATAATAACTTCCCTTTGAGAGAAGGGATAAATAAAAAAGAACTTATACAAAAATTGTTCCCGAAATATAAAACAAGAACTGCCAGCAGTCTTTTTAACGTCCTTGGACAAAACCCAAAATTTCATCAAAAATCTGACTTAATTGCACTCTATGAAAAAAATAATTCCAATTCTGAGCATAATGAAGAAATATCAGAAATTATAAAATCCATTAACAATAATACCAATCCGTTAATTCAGATATCTAAAATAGATAAAGAAATAATATCTTATCTAATTAACAAATCAATATTAATCAAATTATCAAATGGGATATATGTAAAGCAGGAATGGTTCGATTTATCAAAAGAAAAAATATTGAAACATTTTGAACTTAATGACAAACTTGAAATACAAACTGCTAAATCTATTTTAAATACATCAAGAAAAATAACAGTTGCATTTCTGGAAAAATTAGATTCAGATAATACAACAAAAAGAATTGAAAACAACAGAATATTAATAAAATAAATATGAATAAAACAGATACAGATAAAATAGAATTTTCTTTTTTCTCAGGATATATTTCTGTATCAGGTCTCTCTGCTTTTCTAAGGAATCTACAGGTTGCTTTAAGGGCGATCGGCAAAGAAAATCCTGAAACAAATTACGATTTCTCAGGAAGTAATACCCCTTCACTGTTCATATGTGATATGTCTTCATCTGATTCATTTAATATTGCTATTAAATTTACATATGAAGATAACGATTATAACAGTAACAAATCAGACGTAATCTTTTCGCATTTTTTATCCAAAACATTTGAATTATGCGAGGACAGTGCCCAACAAAGTCTTTGGGGAAGAGATGTTACAAGAAAAAAAACTAAGTCCAGTAAATCATCATTAAATCCTGAATCCACAGAAACAAGGTTACTTGAATTTGTGGATCACCTCAAAAGAATGGGAGATTCTGAAATTACATTCAAAACCAAAAAACTTAAAATCAAAAATAAATTTGCTTCACTTGAACAATAATTTCAGATTAATTTATGGCAGAGAGATGGAAAAGTGCTAACGGATATCCTGTGGGTAAATGGTATAAAACTCAAAGAAAAAATAAAATTAATGGAAAATTATCCGCTGAACATGAAAAAAGATTAAATGAAATTGATTTTGTTTGGGATCCTCCACAAATTTCCAAGAAAAATTAAATATATATATGTAAATTTGAACAAAGCGAACATTTGTTCTAAAATAAAGTAATATGGAAATAGATAAAACAGTTAAATATATATCAAGGCTGGCAAAGCAGTTAAAAAATGAAGATTCATTTAAAGCTACTATTATGAAAAAGCTTAAAAGTGATCTTGAAAGTTCAATAAATTTTAGACTTGAAGACATAACGAATGAACAAAATGATGAGGCCACATATGCTGATTTACTCCAGGTAAATGATGCTGCAGAAGCTCTTGTAAATAATTCTGTATTTTCTACTGACGGATCTACTCTTGAAGCTGATCGTGATCTTCCAATAGAATTTGCTGCAATTAATGTTGGATATGTAAATATAAATTATGGAGATGATCCTAAAGCTGAATTTGATTCTGCATTAAGTTTTTATAAGGATCCAAAAATACAGGAAATAGACAGCAGAGTATTATCAGATGTAAATTCTATGAGTGCTTTAAGGCATGTAATGGAGATGGAATATCTGGCAGATAAAATGGAAGCTTTTAAGGCAGATACAATAAAACTTGGTTTCATAGACGGGAATTTTTATCCTAACTTTGCCTTATCACATATTAACAACAACACTTTAAAACAATTCCTTATTAAAAGACTTAAAGTAGTAGCTGAAAAAGTAATAAGTCTGGCAAAAAATAAAGCTTACATTATCTCTTATAACTCCAGCCCCAAATCAGTTCA
>CATLOZ010000064.1 GCA_950054395.1 uncultured Chloroflexota bacterium | reverse complement strand
CTTACTTTATTTTCGGCTGCCATTAAACCGCTCACAGCTTGGGCAATTAGATCATATCCAGGTCTATGGCTATCAGGTCCAGATCTTCCCCAGGCTGTATTCTCGCAATAAATTAATTTTGGATTATATTTTTTTACAGTTTCATAATCCACTTTTAGTTTTTCAGGAACATCAGGCCTTGAATTTATTATCATTACATCAGAAATTTTACAAAGTTTTTTAACAATTTTTTGTGATTTAGGGTTTTTTAAATCTATTGTCATTCCTTTTTTACCCCTATTAAGAGCGAAAAAAGATCTTCCATAACCTGTTATTCCCGGTATTATTTCAAGCGCATATCTCCATGGATCACCAGTGGGTGGTTCTATTTTTATTACTTCAGCACCCATATCGCTAAGCATTGAGCCTGCAAAAGGCGCAGCAATAATTTGACTAAATTCTATTATTCTTATGCCTTCTAATGCGCCAGCCATAAATTATTGCCTTGTTCTTATATAATTATCGTTTTATTATGAGATGATCTTAAAGATATAATAACAAAAATTCAAGTTAAAAATTAGTTTGTAGGAGTAAAAATGAATAATAATAAAACTGCAATCATTACTGGAGCAGGCACAGGAATTGGAAAAGGAATTGCATTAAAATTTGCAGAGAGTGATTTTAACCTAATTCTAGCAAGTAGAAATGTTGATAATTTAAATAAAGTTAAAAAAGATTGTGATTTACTTAATAATGATTCTAGTTATGTAATTCAGACAGATATTACTGATGAAAAAAGTGTTGATAATTTATTTTCAGAATCTAAGTCAAAGTTTGGCAAAATTGATGTTTTGATAAATAATGCAGGAGTATTTGACGGCGGGGCTATAGATGAAATCTCAGTTGAAACTTGGGATAAAGTTATTAGCGTGAATTTAAGAGGAGCTTTTTTATGCCTTAGGCAGGCTATGAAATTAATGAAATCTCAAAAATATGGAAGGATAGTTAATATTGGTAGTATTTCCGGGCAAGTTCCAAGATTACATTCTGCACCATATACTACTTCCAAATTTGGATTAACAGGATTAACAAAGGCAGCTGCATTAGAAGGTAGAGATTTTAATATAGTTGTTTCAATAGTACATCCTGGTAATGTAATTACTGAATTAAGAGCTAACAGAGGAGAGGATAAAGATATAGAGCCAATGATGGAAGCTCAAGATATTGCAGAATTGGTATTTTTAACTGTAAATCTTCCTTCAAATGTAAATTTGTTAGAGAGTGTAATGTTACCAAACACACAGCTTTATGTAGGAAGAGGATAAACTATATTAATTCATCTAATTGTGATTGTATTTGAATTGCATTTTTGTCATCAAATCCCGGAAAACTTATAACTAAACATTTTCCATTTTTTAACCATAAAAACAATGTTGAATGTTCTTTTAACCTAAATATACTTTTGGGGATAAGAAACAATCCATATATTAAAGGGATAATCCCTATAATAAAGAAAATTGTTTGAAATATATTGTTAAGGAAAGGCATTAATGATATAGCTATTAAAATACTGAGCCCAATAGTTAAATACTTTATTCCTTCTTTAATTAGATTTTCTTCTCCTTGATGCATTATGATTTCAATGTTATGTATTTCAGAGAAAGATACTTCTTTTTTCTTTGAGAATATATTTTTGTTTGAAGTTTTTCCTGTAATTACTCTTTGATTTGTTAACTTACATATTGAGGTATCAACAAGGATTTTTTCATTTTGATTTAGATTCATGTTATTGAAATTTACTTTTAAGACATAATTGTAATATAAACTTTATATATCTGTAAGTTATAATTCAAATAATATGAAAGCAAATTTACATATTGCTATAGATGGCCCGGCTGCATCTGGTAAAACAGATACAGGCATATTACTTGCCAAAGAATTAGGGATATCATTTTTGGATACAGGATTAATGTACAGGGCAATAACTTATTATTTTATCAAGTCACAAATAGATGAAAATAATATTCAGTGTATTGATAAAGGTATTTTTGAAAAAATAAATATCCAAGTGCCTGATAGCCAAAATGTGATTTTAAATAACATTGATATTTCAAACATGATATTTTCTGATGAAGTTAATAATAAAGTTTCTATATATGCTGGAATTCAAAGTGTTAGAGAAAATCTTGTAATGAAACAGCAATTAATTGCAGAAAATAGTGATATTGTTATGGTAGGAAGAGATGTAGGTACTGTTGTGTTGCCTAAGGCAAATTTTAAATTCTTTTTAGATTGTAGTTTAAATGCAAGGGCTATTCGTAGAATGCATCAAAGTGACAAAAAAAAATTTGTAAATGAAAAAAACAAGATAAATTATAGAGATTTACTGGATAAAAATAGAGAAATATCTCCATTGATACCTTCTGATGATGCTGTTATTGTATTCAACGATCATATTAATTTGAAAGAAACTGTAAAATTAATAAAAGATATTGTTTTAAATTAAATGTTAGACTTAAATAAAATATGTAATTTTATACAACTAAAATCCCTTAATACTTTTGCTGATTTTCATATTAAAGGCATTAATAATATACCCATTAATGGACCTTTGATTTTTGTTGCTAATCATCAGGCTTATGTAGATCCAAGTTTAATTAGTGCTATATCCCCCAGGAAAGTTAATTTTGTTGCTAAATCTGAGATATTTAAATTTTTACCTGTTGCTATTTTTCTTAAATCTTATGGAGCTCATCCTATTAAAAGAAACAGATTAGATCTTAATTTTTTTCGATGGGCAATTAAGATACTTAATAATGGCGAAGCTTTATGTTTGTTTCCAGAAGGGACAAGATCAGATGGTGTTTTAAAGAGAGGGTTACCGGGTATAGTTCATTTAGCAGTAAGAACTGGTGTGAATATAATCCCTGTAGGAATTGAAGGTACAAATAAAAATCCAGGAGCAAGTGGTGTACTATTTCCAACAGGAAAAATAATCGTTAAAGTAGGTAAAGTTTTTAAATTCGAAAAATCAAATGAATCTTTAAACAGAGATACTGTAGATGCTATTTTAGATAAAATAATGAATAATATAGCTGAATTAATTCCTTCTGATATGAGAGGAATATATAAATAATTAATATTTATTAAACAATTATCAATTAAAATGTTTTTTTATCAGGATAGATAATGTGTGGAATAGTAGGAAATATAACAAATAAACCTATAAAAGATTTGTTAATTAATGGTTTAACAGAGTTAGAATACCGTGGTTATGACAGCGTAGGGATAGCAACTATTGGATCTGATAACAAAATTTCAATAATTAAAAATAAAGGTAAAATTAAAGATTTTGCGAATAAATATCAAAATAAATCATTACAAGGTAATTTGGGCATCGGACATACGAGATGGGCTACTCATGGAATACCTTCTGAAACTAATGCTCATCCAATTTATGATTCTGATAAAAAATTGGCAGTTGTACACAATGGGATTATAGAAAATTATCTAGAAATTAAAAAAGATTTAATTAAAGAAGGATTTGAATTTTTCACTGATACCGATACTGAATGTATTGCAAATTTAATTTCCTCATTTTTAAAAAAAGATTACACAATGATTGATTCTATAACTAAGACATCAGAGCGTATTATAGGCCATGCTGCTGTTTTAGTTATTTCTGAGTATTTCCCATCAACTATTTTCGGATTTAAAAAAGGTTTTGCAGGCTCGATTTTAGTAAGTAAGAATAATGGTGAAATTTCTATCTCCAGTGATATGCAGGCACTGGGTTTTGATGTAGGTGATTATGTGGTTTTAGAAGATAATGAAATTTTTTTAGCTAATAGTAACAAAGTGGAAATATATACTGATAAAAAACTTATTTCCAAAGAATGGAAGAAAATTAATGAAAAATCTGAATTAGTAACTAAAGGGAAATACAAGTATTTTATGGAAAAAGAAATTCATGAGCAACCAAACCTGTTTTCGGATAATTTTAGTGGAAGAATAGATTTTGTAAATAAATCTATAAGTTTTATTGATGAAATTAATAAAATTGATTTACGTAAATTTAAAAGAATACATTTGATTGGTATGGGTTCAAGTTATAATGCTTGTTTACTAGGTAGCTATTGGATAGAAAAAATAGCTAAAATACCTACTGTTTGTAGTAATTCATCTGAATTCAGATATAGAGATCCTGTCATTGAAGAAGGTACTTTAATTATTCCAGTTTCTCAATCTGGAGAAACTGCTGATACACTTTCAGCATCCCATTTAATGAAACAGAGTGGGTACGATCAATTATCTATTGTTAACGCTAAAAATACTGAACTTGACAGAATTACTAATAATTCAATTTATATGAGAGCAAATAAAGAAATTGGAGTAGCATCCACTAAAACTTTTATGTCTACTTTACAGATATTATTTACAATAGCTTTGTATTTAGCTCAAAATTCTAATTCGAAATTGATAAATAATAAACTTTTTGATGATTATAAAAATATACCAAACTACATGAATAATATTTTGGATAATTCAGAATTAATAAAAAAAATTTCAAAGAAATATTCTGAATATTCTAATTTTTTGTATTTGGGTAGAGGATACAATTACCCTATAGCAATGGAAGGTGCACTAAAGTTGAAGGAATTAAGTTATATACATGCTGAAGGGTATCCGGCTGGTGAAATGAAACATGGACCTATTTCTTTAATCGAAGATAAAATGCCAGTTTTCGCCATTATAACTGACGGTGTTTATTTGAATAAAATGATATCAAATATAAGAGAAATAGATTCTAGGAATGGAAATATAATTGTATTGTCGAATTGCCCGGATAAATTAGATAAATCTTGGTATAGTGATTTGATTAATTTTGATTATACAGATGATAATTTCTCACCATTTTTATCAACTGTTTGTATACAATTGTTTTCTATTTATATTGCCATGGAAAGAAATTTAGATATTGATCAACCGAGAAATCTGGCCAAATCGGTTACGGTGGAATGATAGATAAAACTAAAATATTAAATTCTTCAGGGCCAAAAAGAATTTCAAAATATTTAAGCGAAAACAATCTTGATATTGACCTTGTAGTTTTGGATACAACTGCGAGAACTGCTGAAGATGCTGCTAGGTCAATTGGAGTTCAAGTAGGTGCTATAGTTAAATCATTAGTTTTTAATTTTAAAGAAGATTTATCAAGGCATGATCATTTGATATTAGCTTTGATTTCTGGAGATCGCACTTGCGATACATTAGCTTTAGAAAAATTAATACGATTTAAGGGTAAATTATTACGTCCGGATGCGGATTTCGTTAAAAGTAAAACTGGTTATAGTATAGGTGGAGTTTCACCATTGGGATTACCAACTGATGCTAAGGTTTATGTTGATAAATCTTTAAATAGATTTGATGAAATATGGGCAGCGGCAGGGCACCCTTTTTGTGTTTATAAATGTGCATATAATGAATTGATTTTACATAGTAACGGTATAGAATCAGATCTGATATCTGTGTAATTATGTGTTCAATATATGATGATAATTTTTTATATATAATGTAGAATTTTTTTTTCAGCAAATACCAAGGGACAATTATTATAAAAGAAAAACCACGTTCTAATTTATTGAATTTCTTACCTAAAGCTTTTGAATCTAGAAATTATGTATTGTATTTCTTTGGAAGCCTTGCATCCGTTAATGGTTTTCAAATTTTTATGTTTGCAGAAAGTTGGATTACACATGAGCTAAATGAATCACCAGAGGCATTGGGGTTTTTAGGTTTATCTACAGCCTTACCAACTATATTACTTAATTTATTTGGTAAGGCTGTAGATAAACCTAAAAACCCCAATGCCTCTGGTGATTCATTTAGCTCATGTGTA
>CATLOZ010000063.1 GCA_950054395.1 uncultured Chloroflexota bacterium | reverse complement strand
AGAGCCAATAGAGATAAAAATAATTATTTAAGATTAACCTACAGTTATAATACCCCTAATGAAATCCATGAAGGAATAAAAATATTAGCTGATGTATTTGAAAAAGAAAAATTGATCTGATGACTATAAACAAATCTATTTCATTTTCAGGTGATGGATTACCCAATTCACCACAAATCTTAGCTGACAATATTCAAAATTTACCTGATATTTCTTCTATTAAACCTGATTCTTATTCAATAGGAGGAATAGTTAATGAACTTGAATTAAAATTCTCAAAAATATTTAATAAAGAAAAATCAATCTTCTTACCCACAGGTACGTTGGCAAATCATTTGGCTATAAGAGAATTGTCTGGAATGAATTCTAAAGTTATAGTCCCTGAACAAAGTCATATATACCAAGATTCAGGTGATACATTACAATCATTAAGCGGGATAAATCTAATACCTTCAGGATTAAATTCACCATGTTATGAATTAAACGAACTAGAAGAAATAATTTTCAAAAACAATATATCTAGAGTTCCAAAAAACATCGGCTGTATTGTTATAGAAAGCCCAGTTAGAAGACAAAAAGGCAAAGTAATACCATATGAACAGATGAAACTTATAACAGATTTTGCCAAATCTCATAATATTAAAACTCATCTTGATGGGGCTCGTATATATATGATGAGTGCTGCGACAAAGGTTTCAATACATAAATATTCAAGTTTATTTGATACAGTTTATTGTTCACTATGGAAATATTTTGGAGCTCCTTGGGGAGCTATATTATCTGGTCCTGAAGAAATTATAGATGGTATGCAAGATACTCGCAGAATGTTTGGAGGTAGTATTCCAAATAGCAGTTTAAATGCTGCAATTATATTAAACGGGATAAATAATTTTGAGGATAAAATGAATAATGCATATGATCAAGGTATTATTTTTTTTAAAATGTTAAATGATTCTGAAAAATATAAAATTTATTTTAATAATAATCATAGCAATGTATTTCAGATGCATGTTGATACCGAAGATAATTACAACAAAATAAGATCAAATTTAATAAATAATAATATTTATTTACCTGATCTTAATAAAGAAACTTACGGAATTATAAATAGTGAAAATTTAGTTGATGTTAGAATAAATATATCTTTGTTAAATCAACCAATTGAAGAAATATATAAGCATTTCATGAATGCATTATCATAATTTACCATTGACTGATATATTTACCCTAATTATAATTTTCTATAGAGGATTAATATGAAATTACAATGTACACAAGAAAATTTAAATAAAGCTCTAAGTAATATTTCAAGAGCAGTTGCAAGCAGAACTACATTACCAATTACACAAAATGTTCTTTTACAAGCAAATAATGGAAAATTGCAACTTTCCGCTACTAATCTTGAAATGGCAATTAATACATGGGTAGGTTCTGAAATATCTGAAGAAGGTGAAACTACTATCCCTGCAAGGATTTTTACAGATCTAATTAAATCTTACCCTAATGACAATATCGATTTAAATTTAAATAATAATAATCTACTTATAAAATGTGGATCATATAATTCAAACTTAATTACGCAACCAAGTGATGAATTTCCGCCTATACCAGAATCTGATTCTCTTGATCCAACTTTTACAATTTCACCATCAGCTTTTAGTAAATTAATAAATAGTGTTATATTCTCAGCAGCTCAAGATCAGTCAAGGCCAGTTCTTACTGGGGTTAAATTTTCTATTACAAATAATAAATTAACATTAGCTTCGGCTGATGGTTTTAGATTATCAATAATTTCTTTTGAATTAAATAATATAGATATTCCTAAAATAGATTTTATAGTTCCATCAAAATCTTTACTTGAAGTATCAAGAATTCTGCCATTTACACAGGATGATGTTTCGGTTTTTATGACTAAAGCATCAAATCAGGTAATTTTCAAAATGGACAATTATCAACTTACAACAACATTAACTCAAGGAAACTTTCCAGATTTCAACTCACTTATACCTGACAGCAATTCAACTTCATGCATTATTCCAAAAATAAATTTTAAATCAGCAGTAAGAAGCTTAGGTGTTTTAGCGAAAGATGGTAATGGGATTATAAGACTTGAAATTTCGGGTTCTGAACAAAATCAAAATTTATTAATGTCATCCAAAACTGATGAATTGGGAGAAAATTCAGTCATATTAGAAGTTAATTCATCAGGTGAGGATTCTAAAATTGCATTTAATAGTAAATATTTGTCTGACGTATTAGATGTAATTGATAGTGAAAATGTTATTCTTGAAATAAATGGGGATTCAAATCCCGGCTTAATTAAACCTGAAAATAATTCTAACTATATTCATATCGTCATGCCTATGTTTGTGCAATGGTAATTTAAACATTTCATATAATTTTTTTATCAATTTTGGAATTACTAATATCAAATCACGAAATTAAAAATGCTATAAAATTATTCGCAGATAAAATAAATTCTAATTATCGAAATAAAGAAGTAATTATTATAGCTATATTAAAAGGGTCAGTTTTATTTTTACGCGATCTTTTCGAGTATCTAGATTTTGAAAATTCAATAGAATATATAGACATTTCATCTTATAAAGGCAAAAATAGAAATGAAATTGTGTCACTTCCTTTTAAAGTAAATGTAAAAAATCAAAATATATTAATTATTGATGATATATGTGACACTGGTAATACTTTAAGTTTTATCTCAAATTTAATAAAAAGAAATAATCCCAAAAGTATTAGAACTTCAGTTCTTATGAAGAAAAAAATTCAAAATAGTATATTTATTCCAGATGATTATTTATTCTTAATTCCTGATAAATTTGTTGTAGGTTATGGCCTTGATTTTAATGAAAAGTATAGGTTTCTTAACCAAATTTATACTTTAGATTGAATAATTTAATGATAGAAAATTTTTATTAACCTGATCATCCCATTTATTATCAAGAATTAAATCAGATGAAATCTTACCAATATAATCTGAAGATTTTGCAGCTGATCCATTGCCTCCAACAGATACATATAAATTTTTTTCTATTTCATCAATAATAGGATACCCAGATTTGGTCCATGTGGTAATACATGTTGAAGTTGTATAATTTTCAAATATTTCAGAAGGGTAGATAGTATTTAGTTCTTTAGTAATTGCCTCAATTTCATCATTATTTCCATGCGATTTATACCAAGCAATTGATTCATCATATGTATTAATATCTGTGTAATAGTTGCTCCCACCAATTTTAATATAATATTTATCATCGGGGTACTTAATTGCTGGAAGGATATAAGTATAATGTCGACCAGATAAATCCGGATAATGAATTATACTAGGATATAATTCATAATCTGATAAATTATTTATATTTATTTCACCTAATACAATAGTTCTTCCTCTGATTTTTATAGGAAGTTCAATAGGTAATATTTTTGTAAAATTTGTAAAACCACCGCCGCAAACCAATACTTTTTGTGCTTCAATTTCTTGTTTATCACTTGTTTTGATTATAAAAGATGATTGTATTTTTTTTATATTATTTACAATAGAAGATAAATAAGTACCATTCAATTGAGTAAATATTTTAATTTGAGCCTTTACTAATCTTCTGGGACTAATATGACCTGCATCATTCAATTGTAAAATAAAATCTGAATTCTCAGGAAATTTTAAGTTATTATATCTGGTATTTATTTCCTCTTTATTTAAATGATGATAATCATAAGCAATTTCTTCAGATGATTTAATTATTGAATTTATATAACTATCTATATTATTTGATTTCGGTCCTACTGAAAGTTGCCCAACTTGTTTATAAAAATCAATCTTTGAAAAATTAAAAATAGAATCGTATTTTTTTATGGATTTTTTTGCTAAATACGCCCAAGTTGTATCAGTGTCAGCAATTCTTGTAATTCTACCTTCATCATAATGACTTCCAAATATGCCATTATGATTAATTTTAGTTTCAGGTTCCTTTGGTCCTATTAAAATAACATTGTTATTATTAGTGGCTATATATTTAGCTGCAGCTGAGCCTATTAATCCGGCCCCGATAACTGCAAATTCAAATCTTTTGGACATAGTTTAGTGAGATTTTATATAATATTAACATAAATTAATTACCCCAATACGCTATTGATCCATTAAATAATATTTCAGATTTAGGATTGGAATTTAATTCCGAAATTAATATAATATTTGAATTTTTATCAATAGAATTATTATTAACATTATTAAAAACTAAATTACCAGATATTAGTAATTTTGAACTATCAGGTGACCAAATATTATGGGATTGTGAAAATTGATCTGAAAATATAATCATTTCAAGTTGTTCAGGAGATAACTTGAATGTAAACATTTTTTTTAATTCCAAATTATCAATATTGAGGATATATAAATCATAATATTCATTATTTTGATTTGCTGTAAATAATGCTATTTTATTAGAATCAGGAGACCAAAAGTAACCTATAGGAACATTAGTAATTTCTATAATTTCAGACATATCCTTTGTTTTATATAAAACAAAGGAATCATATAAAACTGTAGGATGAAATTCAGACTTAAGGACACTTAAATATGATTTGTCAGGTGAAATATTAATTAACGGATAATCTTCTGAAGTATTTAAAAATTTAGAAGTGTTATTTAAAATGTCATCTTTTACAATATGTTTATACTTTGCATCATTTTGATAAACTGAATAAATATTATAAGTCATAGGATTTAATGATCCCCAGGCATCTATACGATAAAATGGGCTAACTTCATTTATATGAATTAAATTTGTAATACTATTATTGATGTTGAAAATTAATCTTTTATTTCTTCTATGAACGGATAACTTATTATTTTCATTCCAACTAATCCATATAGGCCCATTTTCAACTAATTTCTTTGTATGTTTAATATTTGATGTTTTGTGTAAATATAGGGCAGGGTAATTTTCAGTTGGAATTACAAAAGATAAAATGTTTTCAGTTAAAGACCATGCCATGTAATGCGGGATTTGATTGGAGAGTACATTTTTCAGAGGGTTAGTTTCTGAATATATTTCATATGTTTTATTATTTTCAATATCTAATATATTTATACCAATTTTATAATCTACTATTTGTTCAATTACATAAGAATAAGATATAAATTTATTGTCGTTAGAAATGGTCGGCCAAAAATGTTTGGTATTAATATCTGATTTAACAAATATAATATTATTTCCATTTTCAGTTAATAAATTCAAATCGCCATTTTCATTCTTATATATTATGGAATTAGTAATATCTAAGGAATTTATTGTAATATCTTTATCAATTTGAACTTGATTATTTAAATTACAATTAAGAACTAAAAGTAAAATAAAAGAATATAAAATTAATTTAAGGGAATTGAGAATAAAATTCTTCAAAATTCTACGATTGCGCGACCTGTTATTTTACCACTCTCCAAATCATCACAAGCAATAGCTATATCCTCAAGTGTATAACGATCAGTAACTAATTTATCTAAGGGGAATTTGCCTTCTTTGTGCCATCTTAAATACATTTCAAAATCTTGTTCAGGATAAGTCGCACCTAAACTACCTATATATTGTTTATGTTTAAACATAAAATTTCTTGGATCTATAGAAATATCATGAACAGCTGGAATACCTATTAATACAGCTTTACCTCCAATATTATCTGCTCCTGATCCACCATCTCTGACAGAGGGTAAAATTTGTTCCATAGTTTGTTTTACACCAATAGCATCAAAAGCATAATCTACACCACCATTTGTAATTTCATGAATTTTTTGAATGGGATCTTCTTCCATAGAATTAATGATATGAGTTGCACCAAATTCTTTTGAAAATTGTAATTTTGATTCAATAATATCTATTGCAATTATAGGGTTAGCATTTAACAAATGTGCCATCTTTAA
>CATLOZ010000062.1 GCA_950054395.1 uncultured Chloroflexota bacterium | reverse complement strand
GATTTCATCAACAAAATCAACGGGTATAGGATATTTATGGCATGAATATCTTTGCGGATATATTCCATTTATATCTTTGATAAGAATACACAAATCATTTCATCGAAAAGGTATAGGAGAAAAAATGATTAAATTTTTAGAAAGAAAAATGAAGAAAGTGAACGTAGAAAGAATATTAAGTTCTACTGAAGTTGAAAATTCAGTAGCAATAAAATTTCATCAAAATATTGGATTTAAAGAATGTGGTTATTTTGAATTATCTCACTGGGAACCAAACAAGGAATTGTTTTTTGAAAAATTATTAACGGACTAAATCTTAATATACGAATAACCACCATTTAAAAAATGTGTAATCTTTCCAACATCATTTCTTACAAATGAAACTGACTGACCATCATAAAGATTCATAAAACTATCTTCAATAACAGGAACTAAAATCAATTTTTCAGGAACAGCTTCCAGTCTGCTTGGCGTATTAATACATAATTTTCCATTTTCAATAATTACTTCTGAAATTCCTTGCCTGAATTCATATTTACCTAAATATTCTGCCAATATGTTCTCAGAAGAAAATTTGTCATCAATATTAAATTTCAGAGGATCGTTTAAGTTTTCCCTAAAAACTTTTCCTCTCATAATATTTAAAATAATTTCAGCTAAATTCCCTGACTTTACTTCATTTTTATTAACTAAGACTACAACTCCTGATTTTTCAGATGGAATCATAATAGAAAATGTACTGACACCTGGTAATCCTCCGGAATGTTTAATGACTTTTATATCATCTGCATAAGAAACCCAATATCCATAACCATAGCCCCATCCTGAATTACCAAACGGCATATTCACATTCTGTATTTTATTTAAAGATTCAGAATGTAAATTCAATTTAGAATCCTTGAAATTCATAGTTTGAATCTGATACAAAGACAAATCATTAGCTGTAGTAGAAATACCACCTGCAGATAAAAAAGTTTGGTAATCTTGGCTTAATTCCAGCACCGAAAAATGTTCATGATCAATGCCTGTGTAAAAAGGACTATTATTTTGATTGGAATATAAATAAGTTCTGTCATCTTCATTTCTCCATGCATCAAAATTAGTATAAGTTTGACGCATATCAAGATTCATAAATATGTTCTGACTAAAATAGTCTTCCAGTTTAATATCAGATAAAACTTCAATTAAATGTCCTACAGTAGCATAACCTTCATTACAATATGAAAAAAATTGCCCTGGATTACTTTGCAATTTAGCAGTATACAAATTTTCTACTAATGATTTCCGTGTTGCATAAATATTATGTTCCCTATTTGGCTGAGGTCTAATAATTAAGGGATTATAATTTTCTTCTCTATATCTATCCTGATGACCTGTTCTACCTAATCCGCTTGCATGTTTAAGGCAGAGATCAGAATTAATTGATTCAGAGGCATATTTATCAGACACAGAAAAATAAGGCAAATACTTTTTTATAGGTTTATTTAAATCAAGCTTATCTTGCTCAACTAGTTGAAGAGCTGAGACAGCAGTAAAAGATTTTGTAATAGATGCAATAGGCCATACAGTTTTAGGAGTAACCGGTTTTTTATTTAAAACATCCCGATAACCAAATCCTTTCTGATAAGCTATCTCATTATTATGAACCATTGAAACAGAAATACCTGGAACATCATTAACACTCATGAAATTCATGATTTGTTTTTCTATTTCGTTAATATTCATATTAAATTAAAAATTTGTATTCTAAATTTTCTAATATTGAAATAACTTTAAACTTATTTTCAGTTTTAAACATTACATAATCAGTATCAAATGTTGAAAAGACAAATACGCTTATATTTTTTTCAGATAAAGGTTTTATTACACCTTGCAAAACACCTGTTAAGGAAAAATCTAACGAACTATTAAATCTAAAAACACTCCAATGATCTTCATATTCAAATTTTTTATAATCATAATTTTCATCATTTCTTATTACTAAAGACAATTCGTCAGAAGTCCTGGACAGATTGTAAAAATCAAATTTTAATATTTGTTCTGGAATTTGAAAATCAAAAGGTAATTTAACAACAACATATTCACCTTTAAGCATTTTTAGTTTCATACTATGATGATCTTTTAATTATTTTCCCTACTCTACTTCCAGTATGTTTTGAATTATTAACAACAAAAGTTCCATTGACTATCACATGAACTATTCCTTCAGGATATACTCTTGGGTTTTCATATGTAGCTAAATCAATTACAGTATCTGGGTTAAACACAACTAAATCAGCAGCCTTCCCGATTTCAATTGTGCCTCTATCATTTAAATTAAATTTTTTCGCAGGTAATCCTGTCATTTTGTAAATAGCTTCCTCCATAGAAATGATTTTTTCTTCCCTTGCATATTTGCCCAAAACTCTAGGGAAACATCCGTATAGTCTAGGGTGAGGATTTGCCCCTGAAGCAGGCACTCCATCAGATCCTATCATTGTGTGAGGGTTGGACAATATAGTTACAAGATCTTCTTCACACATACCTTCAATAATTGCCAAAACATGCGGATCTTGTGATAATATTTTTTCTGCTGTCTGTTGTTCAGGAAGATCAAAATCATCACAAATATCTGATAATTTTTTACCTTCATATTCAGGCATAATAGGGGCATGCGCAATAATGACTTTATCTCCTGAAACTGTGCCCAAACCTCCTTCCCCTTCATTAAATGCATTATTTTGATGAATTGCAAAAAGTGCACTTTGTCCAGCTATGTATGGATATTGATCGGAATGTACATTAATCCCCATATCTCTTGCATCATTTATCATTCCAGTTGATTTCTCAGAAAGTCCCCAATTATCTTTTCCAGAAACTTTATGATGTGATATTTCTATAGAAGTCTCTGCACCCTGCCCAATTTTAATAGTCTCTTCAATTGATAGTAATAAGTTATTTCCTTCATTTCTCATATGACTTGAATAAACACCATCATAAGGAGATATAACTTTTGTCAATTCAATTATTTCATCAGTAGAAGAATAACGGCCTGGTTCATATATTAATCCTGTGGAAAAACCAACAGCTCCAGCTTCCATACCTTCTTTGATCCAACCCTTCATTTCATCATATTCATTTTGATTAGGTAATCTTTTTTGATTTTTTAATCCACTGCCATTCCTGACTGATCCATGACCAATAAGAATAGCTGAATTAACACTTGGTTTAATTGAATTAATCAGCTCAATATAATCACTATATGAATTCCATTCAGGAATTGGGTTATCTGGATATCTTGTTTGCCATCTTTCAAGTGTTCCTTGTCTTGGTATAACATTGTTTCCACAGTTACCATTTATAACAGTAGTTACTCCCTGCATAACTTTAAAATCCATTTCAGGATAAACAATCAATGCAATATCATCATGACTATGCACATCAATAAAACCAGGAGCAATAGCATTACCTTTAATATCTATTATTTTACAATCAATATTTTCTAAATTTCCTATTTCTTTAATAATTCCATCTTCGATTAAAATATCCGCCTGAAATTTATCTGATCCCAATCCATCAAATACAAAAGCATTTTTAATAATATATTTATTTTCATTCATGATATTAATTTACATTAAATGAGGTTCAATTAATTCTATTCTTATACCTCCAGGCGCAGATATAAAACCTATTTTCATTCCATTAGGCATAGTAATTGGGCCTTCTTTATGGGCTGCTCCCATATCAACAAGTCTTTTAATATCTCCTTCAATATCATCAGTATCCATTCCAAAGTGTTCCAATCCAAAATGAGCATCATCATTAGCTGGGCCTAATTTTTCTCCATCTCTTACTCCAGATATATTTATAGTCATTCCTCCTTCAGCTTTGGTTACAATAAATCTATCTCCAAAATGTCTTACTACATCTGAAATTATCTCAAAATTAAAAGCTTTAACAAACCAGTCAGCTGTTAATTTAGGATCTTCGGATTTTAAGTGAATATGATTTACAATATATGGCATTTTATTCCTCCAAATATATTAAAATAAATTAGTTATATTTTATTTTTATATTACAACATTCAAAAAGACAAATAGATGAAAAAAATACTTATTACAGGATCTTCGGGGTTAATAGGATCCGTTATTATTAAAAACTTAGGTAACAAATATGAATTTTCAGGACTGGATATAAAACCTAACAAAAATTATCCGGAATTAAAAACATTCACCAATTCAAATAATCTTAATTCAATTCTCCCTGCTTTTAAAAATATTGATACAGTTATACACCTGGCTGCGAATGTTTCAGAAGCTACAGAATGGGATCTGGTATTAAATAACAATATAATATTGACCAAAAATATTTATGAAGCTTCAAAAATAAATAATATAAAAAGAGTAATCTTTGCCAGTTCAAACCATGCAGTTGGAAACTTTGAAAAAGATTTTCCTTATAAAACAATAGTGGAAGGCAAATATGATGAAATTGACATTAATAAAATTGTAAAAATAGACTCATCTGTGCCTATCAGGCCAGATTCAGACTATGGGATTTCCAAAGCATTTGGAGAAGCAGTTGCAAGATATTATTTTGAACATCATAGCATCGAATCCGCTTGTTTAAGAATAGGTACAGTAAGGCCTGACAATTCACCAAAAACTGATGTACGTCATTTTGCCACACTTTTATATCACGAGGACCTTGCTCAATTAATAGACAAATGTATCGAAAAAGAAAAACTTGATTTTCAAATCTTTTATGGTGTTTCGAATAATAAATGGAGATTTTGGGATTTAGATCATGCTCGTAAAACAATTGGATATGAACCAAAACAAAATGCAGAAAATGAAAGATAAAATATAATTGTTATTAATAATTTGCTTGAAAATAAGATTTCATATCACATAATAGAATTAAATAAATAAATTTATAAAAATGTCAGCTACAAAAGGTAAAATACAAACTGTAAGAGGATTAATTAATCCTGATGAGCTTGGTATAACACTTACTCATGAACATATTTTATTTGACTCTACTGACCCCATTAATGAACCTAATTCTAAAAAAGAAAGAAAATGGAGAAACCAGGATCTTGGGGCAAGCAGAAGAAAAGTACTTGATGAACCGGTATCGATAGATAATATAGGATTAATATACCATCATGGATGGAAAAACAAAGATAACGGACGACTAGGTGATATTAATACTGCAGTGGAAGAAGTTAATGTATATAAAGCACTAGGAGGTAAAAGCCTTGTAGAAGCTACTAGCATTGGAATAAAACGCGATGCAGAAGGCTTATTAAAAGTTTCAAACCTTACTGATACTCATATCATTATGGGGGGATCATTTTATGTTCATCAATATCACCCTAAATGGGTAACTCAGAATACCAGTGAAGATCTTGCTGAAATCATAATAAACGATATTACAATGGGTGTTGATGGTCGCAATATTAAAACAGGAGTCATAGGAGAAGTGGGTTGTTCGCATCCTTTACATCCAGAAGAAGAAAAAACCCTAATAGCATCAGCAATTGCTCAAAAAGAAACAGGATGCCCTATTCTCATTCATCCCGGTAGAGACGAGCATGCCCCGTTAATTGCAATTGATATCTTGGAAAAAGCAGGAGCAGATCTCGGAAATGTGATAATGGGACATCTGGACAGAACTGTATTTGAAAAAGACACACTAAAACGAATTGGTGAAAAAGGATGTTTCTTTGAATGGGATTTATTTGGAAGAGAAAAAGCTTATTATCCTGCAAATGAATTAATCGACATGCCATCAGATGCTAAAAGAATAGCTGACATTCTTTGGTTAGCAAATGAAGGTTATTCATCAAAAATACTTATAGCCCATGATGTATGTACGAAAGTTCAAACATTAAAATATGGTGGATGGGGTTTTAGTTATATCCTATCTTTTATAGTACCAAGAATGCGTCAACGTGGATACAATGACGATCTTATAAATAAAATTTTAATTTCTAATCCCGCACAAGCTCTAGCTTTCACTAAATAACATGCCAGAATTACATGATAATGAATTACACCCAAGTTATATAGGTATGCCCACATACCTTGGGACACCTTTTGCAGTTAATGGGAAGGAACTTAAA
>CATLOZ010000061.1 GCA_950054395.1 uncultured Chloroflexota bacterium | reverse complement strand
GTATGTAAAAAATTAGGTGATTCACATTTACAAAGGTTACAATAAAACTGATTCTTTCTCTTGAATTTTAAAAAATAGTTTAAAAGTCCGGCCCTGAAAATATTTATTGCGGCCTTATTCTGACCATTGATTACTTTTTGGACAGTATCTTTTATTATTTTTAGAAATCTTGAAGGAGAAACTTTTTGGAAAGCAGCGGGGTTATTCTTTGTTGTTTTATCCATTTTATTCATAATCTTTAGACAATTTTACTATAAAAGGATTTAAACTGGTCAACCTGATAAGAAAGTAAATGATTATGAATAATTGTTTCCCTGGCATTAAAAATCATATTGTTTTTTTCCATTTCATCCAAATCAATAAAATTCTGTATGGCCTTTGCCATGGATTCTGAATCCCTCACCGGCACAAGAAAACCATTCTCACTATTTCTAATAACTTCTCCCATACCACCGCAATCTGTAGAAATTACTGGGAGACCCAATGCCATAGCTTCGATAACTGCATTGGAGATACCCTCTTCCAAGCTGGGAAGAAGAAATAGATCACACTCTGATACTTTCTTTAGGACTTCATCATGGGACAGCTCATCATTGATGAAACTTACACATTCATTTAAGCCCAAATCATGTATCTGATATAGTATATTTTCTTGATCCCTGCCACCGGCGATGATGGTATAATTATAATCAACCTTTTCTTTGCTCAAAATAGACATGGCATCTAAAACAAATGTATAACCTTTAATCCAATGGCATCTGCCAACAGAAATGATATGCAATATCTCTGAGTCTAAATTATTAACTTTATCTGCTTTATAATTCAGGAGCTTTTCATCGACTGCAGGATTAATAACTGTAATTTTATTAATATCTGCGCCATATTTTTCTGCCTCTTCTGCAATTGCTTGAGAGACAGCATGGAATCCATTTATTCTTGGAAAATATTTCTTATATGATAAAGAAAATCCTTCATCTGAAATAGGTGATACATTGATATGAGTCCCCCGCAGACTCAATACTATTGGACATGTAAGCTTTTCTATAAATTCGGGATATTGCACTAGTGTTTTAGCCCACTGAATATGAAAGATATCCAGGTTATCTAAAAATGGTGGCAGCACCCTACAGGACCTTTTAAGAAATTGTATCCAATTCGTTGAATTCTGTCTAAGCATTTTAACTATTGTTAGATATAATTGTGGTTGCATGATAATCAACTTGGAAAGGGCATAGATTGAATATAGTATAATTCCAAGTTTTGTAATAGGGACTTTTCTTTTAACAATAGCTGAACTTGAAAATTTATAATTTCTTTCTGAGGTTTTTCCATACAAAATAACTGTATCATTTTTATCTACTAGTCCATTAATCAGATTATTAATAAATACCGGTGGTGGTATTGCTCCTGAATAAATACCAATTTTCATTCCGAATAGTGCTTATCTGAAAAAACAGCTAAAGTTAAAAGCATGCTTAAAGGATGAGCATATTGAACTGGATCTGTTTGAAACTTGTCCAAGTATTTTCTGATGATGGTCTGAGGGATGAGCTTATTAAATTTGTTTTTCCCAAGTAGATTTTTTTTCAACTGAATGATATTTTGATCTCCTAGAAACTGCAACTCCCAATTCCTGGTAATGAGATCCGGAGATTTTGATAAAAACTTCTGGAATATTCTATTTGTTTTTTTTATTGCCCTTACAAAATAATATTGTGGTTGATTAAAGCGATGATACTGATATAAATTCAGTGGGTAGTATTTCTGCCAAGGCAACCTTGCAGCTTCAGGGCAATTCTTTTTTATATATTCGATCTGAATTTTTCTTCCTACCAAATACCTTTCCGGAACAGTACAGATAAACTTGCACATTTCATCGCTATAATAAGGGAGGACAATCTCACCTGCTTTATTAAAAATAGATAAATTGATACTGGTCCACCTGGGTGCCCAGTAAAGAGACTTGAAAGCCCGCATTCTTGCACTGGGGTGATCTATATTTATATCACCGTAAAGCTTATCTAACCTGTCAGTTATATAGGATTCAAAAGAACCTTCAAGGCCCCAATATCTCCATAAATCATTAGCAAGTTCAATACCACCAGGTTTAATTATTTTCTTTTTTAGTTGAATCACTTGCTCATTATAGGAAATATTTTTTGAATCAGCCTGTTTATCAAAAAGCACATCCCCCCAATGCCCCAACAAAATCACCTCTCCCAAACCTTTCCAATTGTTAATGGCAGCCACCTGCCTTGGGTGAGTGAAATCTGTGAAACAACCATTTAATTCAGCAATTTGATCTAATTTTTCCCATAGGTATCCTCTAGGTATTTTCTGAGAATAGAAGGGAATGTTAAATCTTTCAGATAATTCTCGACCATAGTATGTTTCATTCAAGCCTCCATCAAACTCGTAAGAACATAAAATGAGGTTTGATTGCTTACTAACAGGAATAAATAATGACCGACTATCCAAACCCCCTGAGATAGGTAATAAAACATTTTTTTCTTTAGTACTATCGATAATAAGTCTATTAAATAAGGATGAGAATTCATCTAATATATTTTCAAATGATCTTTCGATTGGTTTGTAATGCCAACTCCATTTTCTTTCTTCTGTAGTAATCTGATTCTTATCATTGATTTTATATTCTGTCGCAGGTTTAAGAGTTTTTATTTCTGTGAAATATGTATCATCATCTAACATAAACCCAATTGAAATGAAACTTAAAATAGATTCTAAATCTAAGTTATAGGTAGATTTATTTTCCCAAGGGATTAGTGTCCTATCCATAATTTTATAATAATTCTGTTTTATAGGGATAATAGGGGAATACATAAAATATTTATTGTGATATTAATTTGGTTTTTTAATAATAGCTTTTATAATACCTGACATCATATTATGTCTAGTTATTTCGTCTATCATAGTATCATCATTCTTCTTAATAATTCTTTTTAATTTCCATAATCCTTTGTGCATGGATACTATTGTTCTAGAAATAAATGAACGAAATAACCGTGGCCCTGGAAGCCCTCCCATACTACTTATTGCGTCATAAGCATTCCAATTAGCTCCAGCCACCTGTAACACATTAAATCCAACACTTTTAAATAGGTTCAGCACACCAAAATGAGTCATGTGAAAGAACGAATCCATATGAAAAGGAATAAGGTTAGCTATTGCAATAAAACATGTTCCACCTTTTTCCATAACTCTATAAAGTTCATTTGCAGCTAAAAATGGATTTTGTAGATGTTCAAAAACCGAATAAGAATGTGCAAATTTAAACGTTTCATCTTTAAATGGCAAAGAATGGAGATCACAATAATGCGTAGCCCCATTTCTAAAACCTTCACCTCCACCTACAGTAGTAGAAATGCCAACTTCATTGTCTGCGCCAATATAAATGTATCCAAGAGATTCAATCATAGGACGCATACTACCTGATCCACATCCATGGTCAAGGTATAATGCACTTTCATTTGGCATCAAATTTGGGATGAAACCAATTACATTTGACTCTTTTATTCCATACACATTTGGATCTATCTTATTAGTGGGAGTTAAAGATTTTGAATATTTAAAATCTCTAAAATATTGATTATCTAAATATTTTACTGTTACTGAATTTTCTATTGGTTTGATTGGTAATAAATAATAAATCCCATTTTTTTTATAGTATTTATTTCCAGAATCATCTAATAACATATTTCCATTTTGTTGTAAAGTAGTTTTATCATCTGGAGAAATTAATATCATATTTATTTCTTAAATGCGATGCTAAAAATGGATAATTCAGGTAATAATCTAGGCAAATTCAATAGGCCTACTGTAAATAATTTTCTGTGAATTTTTCTAATAATATATCCAATAAAAGACTCATCTTCTTGTTGTTTATATTTATTAAGTTCAGGATGTGGAAAATTTATGTTAATTAATTTGTTCTCTCTTGTAATACCAATTTTTGCTTTTTTATCATCAAATTTCAGATTTGGGAAAAGTATTTTATGTGCATCATATGTAAATCTCCAATAATCTTTAGGGATTCTATGTATTCTATGTGAAAAAACATCCGAAAACAGTAATACTCCATCAGTTGACATTAATTTTTCTATATTTTGGGATGCAATAAAAGGATTTTGAACGGCATATAGTGTCTGCATGCAAACGACTGTATTAAAATATCCTACATATTTATTATAGATCTCCTTGCTTATATTACATATATCTGCTTGTATATCAACACCCTCTCCAATTTGTATATCAATACCAATGATTGTTTTAAAATCCATACTTTTTAATTCAGTGAAGAAATTATATTGGTCAAATTCATATTCGTTGCTGCCAACAATTAATATTGGATCTTGGATATATCGTACATTATCTCTAATATATTTTATATGATTGTAGTTTGGCAAAGTTGTATTAATTCAGGTGTTGTAATAAATATTGTGTCTGGCCATTTGTTTTTTACTTTGTTAAGGACTTTATCTAATTCATCAAGTGATTTATCCCTATACTGACTATTGAATCTACCAGATATATTTACACGATGAAAATCAATTATTGCTGGGATGCGATCTGCAAATGCCTTACTAATTGCAGAAATACACTGGTCTGAATAGTAATTATAATCGGGGTGAGGGTCTAGTCTCGCATTGCGTGGTATCCAAAGGATACCCTGATTTGATTTAAAAAATATTTTTCTATATCTTTTATTATTACTATTAACTAATCTACTTGATGCTTGAATTGCTAAAATACCATGCTCTATCAACATTGGCAATAATTTCTCATCTAATATAAAGTGTGGGGGTATTAGACTAATTGGCTTATAATGAAAAAAATTTTGAAATTCATTAACTGATAAATCAAAATTATTCATTATCGTAGAATGATATTGTGAAAATTCACTCTGAAACATATTTGAATATCCTTTAATTGTATTCTTACCCGTTAAAATTCCATGATTAAATAGCTCCTTCCCCTCCTTAGACATAAAATACTTATTAAGTTCCAAAACATTGAAATGACAATAACCATGTAATTGAGGGCATAATATTCCCTCCTTTATTCCTTTATTATATAGCTCCCTTAAAGAATTATTAAGAAAATTACTTAATGGAACAAATGACAAGCTACTACCAGCATTATAATCTATATTGTGAGTAATGAAATTTGCTGTAATTACCGGAGGCTTAATAAATGAACTTTTATATTTATTTAATACATCAAATAAGAGATGCAAATCTTCACATGTTTCCAATGCGTCAGTTGTCCATCTTGTAAATTTATCCTTGCCATATTTTTTTTTCAGAAATTCGATGCCCCTGTCTGAAGTAATTTGTGACATTCCCCAATCATCAGACTCTATAATAATATATTTTTTATTGAATCTTTTTCTTAATAAATAAGGTAAATATTTATATAAATTAAGCGGATTAATCATGATAATAGTGATTATTAATTATTCTTCTAATAAAAGTTGATAATATTGTTGCAGTTTATTTCTCTCAATTGAAATATCATGGTAATTAACTACATAATCATAAAACACTTTACCTAACCTATTATTTGTATCTACTGAGCAATTCATAAAGTATTTTAATTTATTTATCAACTCAATTTCATTACCAGCTTCAAACATATGTTCTTTAAATTTTGCTAATTGATCCCTAATTCCTGCGACATTACTTGCAATAATATTTTTCTGATTTGCCATTGCTTCTAAAATTGCTACTGGTCCTCCTTCACCTTTTATACTTGGTAAAACAAATATTTCTGCTTGATCTAGATATTTTTTAGTGTCTTCAATTTTTCCAGTAAATGTTATCTTATGTGTTAACTCTAGTGAAAACGATAAGTCTATGCAATATTTACCATATGGATTAGAATTATCCCCAATGATTAACATATTCCATTCTGGATATTCGTTATTAATTTTTGAGAAAGCCTTTATTAATAAATCCGTCCCTTTTATTTCAATAAGATTGGCTACAGTTATAAGATATCTTTTACTATTTATTTTTGATTTATTTTTCTTATCAAGCTTGTATTTTGGGGAATCAATACCAATTGGAATTAATTTTACATTTTTTCTACCAGGGAAAAAATCGTTCATCATATCACTATTCTGTGCGATAATTCCATCAGATAACCAAGACCGGAATTCCCAACCCCTATATGAGGGTCCCTGCCAACTCATATTTTTTTTTGTATAAATCCATTTT
>CATLOZ010000060.1 GCA_950054395.1 uncultured Chloroflexota bacterium | reverse complement strand
TATAAATCAAGTGGAAAACCAGTAAAAAAATAGATTGAAGATTGTTTTAATGAATCCTGATTTAATAAAAAAATTAAGAGACAAGACGGGTGCTGGAATAATGGCTTGTAAATCTGCATTGGAATCTAGCAATGGTGATATAGAAAAAGCAATGTCAATACTTCAAGAGCAAGGTATAGCTTTAGCAAGGAAAAAATCAGGTAGAAGTGCTACTGAAGGTATTATCTCTTCATACATACATTCAAACAATAAAATAGGTGTTTTACTTGAGATAAATTGTGAAACGGATTTCGTTGCAAAAACAGAAAATTTTAAAGATTTAGCACACCAAATTACTATGCAAATAGCTGCAATGAACCCTATTTATTTAGATACAGAGCTAGAAAATAACAACATTAAAAATAATATTAAACCTACAACAGAAAATTCTTTACTTCAGCAAACTTTTATCAAAAATAACGAAAAAACTATTAAATCACTTATTGAAGAAACATCTGGTAAGCTAGGTGAAAATATACAAATTAAAAGATTTAAAAGATTTGCAATTTCAGATTAATATATAATTTATGTCAAAACCGAAATTAAATAGAATTCTATTAAAAATAAGCGGAGAATCTTTCAAAGGCGATCGAGAAAGTGGCATAGATCCTAAATCAATTCAATATATGGCAAATGAAATTAAAACTGTAGTTGATTTAGGAATAGAAATTGGTGTTGTTGTAGGTGGGGGTAATATTTGGAGAGGGGCAGAAGCAGAAAAAGAAGGAATGGATAGAGCAACGGCTGATTATGCTGGGATGCTAGCAACAATAATTAATGCTGTAGCTCTTCAAGATTCCCTTGAAAGAAAATATTCTATAGACACCAGAACGCAGTCAGCAATTACTGTCCAACAAATTGCAGAACCATACATAAGAAGAAAATCAATAAGACACTTGGAAAAAAAACGTGTGGTTGTTTTTGCAGCAGGCACAGGAAACCCTCACATGACTACAGATACAGCTGCATCTCTAAGAGCAATTGAAATTGAGGCCGAATTACTATTAATGGCAAAATATGGGGTTGATGGTGTATATTCTGAAGATCCAAGAATTAATAAAAATGCAAAAAAATTTAATAACATTAGTTACCAAGATGCATTAACTAAAAAACTTAAAATCATGGATTCAACTGCACTAGCTTTATGTATGGACAATGACTTACCACTAGTTGTCTTTGACATGTTTAAAAAAGGCAATTTAAAAGGTATCTTAACAGGTAATAAAAATGGTACTTTGCTGAGTAATAACAATATATTCTAATAGGAGAATCTTATGGAATTAAATATTGACAATGTTAAAGAATATACTTCTGAAAAAATGATTAAATCTATGGAAATTTTAAAAAGTGAATTATCGTCAATTCGTACAGGCAGAGCAAACACAAGTATCATTGAATCTATAAAGATCAAGGTATACAATTCTAACCTCCCTCTAAATCAGCTAGCATCTATAAATATCATTGATGCTAGCTTAATAAATATTAATGCTTGGGATAAAAACAACATTGACCATATAATAAAAAGCATTCAATCATCTGATTTGGGACTTAACCCAACCAAAGATGGGGATATTATAAAACTAAGTGTACCCCCGCTTAGTGAAGAGCGGAGAAAGGAATTAAGCAAAGTAGCAAAACAAAAAGTAGAACAGTCTGCAATTGCAATAAGAAATATTCGAAGAAGTATTATTGATGAAATTAAATCCAATGAAAAAAACTCCTCAATTAGCCAAGACGAATCAAAAAGAATGCAACAAGATGTTCAAAAAGTAACTGATACTTTTATATCAAATATGAATAAAGCCGGAGAAAATAAACAACAAGATATTTTAAGTATCTGAAAAGCGTTATAATTACCCATAATGAAAATTAATGATATCAATCATGTCGCTATAATTATGGACGGAAATGGAAGGTGGGCTGAACAACATAACCTCCCAAGATTTTCAGGGCATAAAAAAGGGCTAGATAAGATTCCGGAAGTTGTTAAAGAATTAATAAATAATAAAATAAAATACATAACATTATTTGCCTTTTCCACAGAAAATAATTTCCGCCCACAAGAAGAAAAAGAAAATTTACATAATTTACTTGAATTTGCATTAAATAAAATTACAAAGGAAATTCGTAAGAATAAAATCAAATTATCATTTATAGGTGAGATAGAGCATCTGCCAAAAGTTTTAATAAGAAAAATAGAAAATACTACTAAAAGCTATGATATAAATTATGATGCAGAATTAATCATCGCTTGGAATTACGGAGGAAGGCAAGAAATTATAAAAGCAGTTAATAAATTAATTAAACAAAATATTAATAATATAAATGAGAAACAATTTGAAAAATTACTTTATACCACCGGAACCCCAAACCCTGACTTAATTATCAGGACAGGGGGGCAAAAAAGAATTAGTAATTTTCTGCTCTGGCAATCAGCATACTCAGAAATGTATTTTACCTCTAAATTATGGCCTGATTTTAATAAAAAGGATGTAATTAAAGCTCTTAACGATTTTAAAAATAGAAATAGAAATTATGGGAAAATTAATTAAGTATTATTCAATTTCAAATTTAAATTTAAGAATTCTATCTACCTTATTTTTAATCATACCTTTAATATTCATTGCATGGTACAGCTATTTAGGTTCTATAATTATTTTATTTTTAGTGTCATACATTTCTACAAAAGAGCTCATAAATAATAAAACAATCATAACAAATGTCATATCCGGGATAATGAGTGGTTTTATTGCAATTTCTCCTTTCGTTTTTTATCAAATATTTAATTCAAGTATATATTTTGAAAATTTTATATTTTATTTTATTACAATAATAATTATGACAAATATATTCATACCTATAATTTTTAATTATAAAAATATTATTTCAAATAATTATTATAAATTCATAATCCCAATTCTATTACCATCAATATTTATAATTTATGGAGCAATGATTCTAATTGAAAATAAAAATATTTTTCTATTATTAATTATATTAACTGCTTTAAATGATTCCAGTGGTTATGTTATAGGCAAGATTTTTGGCAGACATGCATTGTCAAAAAAAATTAGTCCAAAAAAAACTGTTGAGGGTTCATTAGGGGGGATAATTGTAACATCCTTTGTAGGAATAATAATATTTAAATTAAAAATAAGTCCATTATACTTAGATAGCATTAATATCTTTTATCTAATATTCACAATTATACTATTATCAATATTCGGACAAATTGGAGATTTATTTTTCTCTAAAATAAAAAGGATTAATAAAATAAAGGATTTTGGTAATATATTGCCAGGTCATGGAGGTCTTTTAGACAGAATAGACTCATCTTTATTCATCTTTTGGCTAGGATATTTTATGTTATTAAATTGGATTAAGTCATGAAAAACATATCAGTACTGGGATCTACCGGTTCCATAGGCGTACAAACTCTTGAAATATGTAGGAATTTAGAAAATTTAAACATTATAGGATTAACTTGTAATAAAAATACCACACTGTTAAAAAAACAAATAAAAGAATTCCAACCCGATTATTATTGGTCAAATAAAAAAAATATAAATATTCAAAATTCAAAATTAAAATCACCAATAAATATTGCAACAGATCCTAATCTTGATATTTTAGTAGTTGCTACAGAAGGTTTATCTTCATTAAAACCAATAATAAGATCTTTAGAAGAATCAAAAGTAATAGCTTTAGCGAATAAAGAATCTATATTATGTGGTGCTGAATTAATAATTGAAAAACTTAAAATGCACTCAGGAAAATTAATCCCTTTAGATAGTGAACCCGCTAGTGTAAAAGGAATACTCTCTCAAACAAATAAAAAACCTAAAAAAATAATTATTACTGCATCAGGTGGCCCATTTAGAGGACATAAATTTAATATGTTAAAACATATCACTCCCGATAATGCTCTTAACCACCCGACATGGAAAATGGGAAAAAAAATATCAATAGATTCAGCAACGCTAATGAATAAAGCATTTGAAGTTATAGAGTGCAGTATATTATTTAATTTCCCTGTTGATAAAATTGAAGTGATATTAAATCCGACTAGCAATATTCATGCGTTAGTTGAATTTAATGACAACTCATTTATAGCTGCATCATATCCTCCAGATATGAAAATACCCATAAATGAAGGTTTGAACTATCCGGAATTTAAAAACAACGAAATTTATTGTGAATTTCAAAAAGAAAAACTAAATGGATCAGATTTTGAACCATTTAAATCCTCAGATTATCCGGTATTTGAATTGGGTTTAGAATATGGAAAAAGAAGAGGTAGCTGGTTGGTAGCATTGTGTGGTGCAGATCAAGCAGCTGTAGAATTATTTCTTAATAAAAAAATTCAATTCACTGATATTCCAATTTTAATAGAATCCGTTTTAAAATCACACAAAGAAGAAACTGATTTAAATATAAATAATATATATAGAATATATCGAAATACTATAAACAATACTTACGATCTGGCCAGGGTATAAATGAGCGAATTATCAGGATATTTATTATTTATACCAATCATATTCATTATTGTAGTTTTTCATGAATTTGGACATTTTATCATTGCAAAAATATTTAAAATAGAAGTAGAGGAATTTGCAATAGGATTTCCACCAAGACTTTTTGCTAAAAAAATTTCCTCGACAATTATAAGTTTAAATGCAATTCCTCTTGGGGGTTATGTAAAATTACCCTCTATAGAAACACCAGATAAAAAAGAAAGATTTTCCAAAACATTAAGTATTAAAAAAATCATTATTTTTTCTATGGGTTCGTTCTTTAATTTTTTAATGACATTTCTTATTCTTGTATTTATATTTTTAACTCCACACAAAATATGGGGTGGGGAAATATATATAGAAAAAGTTGCACCCAACTCACCTGCAGAAATATCAGGACTCATTCAGGGAGATATTATAAGAAAAATAAATAATAATTCAATAGATACAATTGACAAATTGGTTAGCAATATATCAAAAAACAAAAATTCTCCTACTAAAATTATAATCGAAAGGAATAAAAATTTATCTGTTTTTGGGTCTATTGTTCAAACAGAAAGAAAAGAATTAAAAATTACTCCAAGGGAATCATCTATAAAAAGAAAAGTGGTACAAAATGTTCAAAATGTTAATGAAGAAGTGTCTTTAGAATTAGCTCAGAAATATAACTCGAAACTTAAAATAGGCGATGAAATGACTGAAGGCAAAATGGGAGTTTTAATAAATATTAAAAATCCAAAACAAATTGACGCTCAATTAAGTTTTAATGAATCTATTAAAAAATCATATATTACCATGGGATTATTATTTTCAGGAATTAAATATATATTTATTGAAAATAATGAGTTATCAGGAGAATCTAAATTTACTGGGCCAGTCGGAATAGCTCAATTAACTAATCAATCATCAAAACAAGGTTTACAATCAATTGCAGAATTAGTGGCATTAATAAGTTTTTCACTTGGAATTTTTAATCTAATTCCTTTTCCGCCTCTTGATGGAGGGAAATTATTCCTTGAATTAATCACTATATCTAGAAATGGTAATCCTCTACCATCAACTTTTACTTATAGGTTACAATTGATTGGTGTTTCAATTTTATTTGGATTAATTATCTTTGTAACATTGTCAGATATAATTAATATTTTTAATGGGTAATTCATGATAACAAGAAAAAATACAAAACCTCTTGAAATTGGGAATGTCCAAATTGGAGGCAATTCCCCTGTATCTATACAATCCATGACAAAAACTCCAACTTCAGATATAGAATCAACCTTAAAACAAATAAATTCTGTTCAAGAAAATGGGTGTGAAATAATCAGATGTGCAGTACCAGATATGGATTCTGCTATAGCACTAAAAGATATAGTAAGTGAATCACCTATTCCTGTTATTGCAGATATACATTTTCATCATGAACTAGCAATTAAATCAATTGATTCAGGAGTACATGCGTTAAGATTAAACCCTGGAAATATTAGAGATCATACAAAAGTGAAAGATATTGTTTCCAAAGCTAAATCTGCTTCTATTCCTATTAGAATAGGTGTAAATTTTGGTAGTTTACCTCCAGTTGGATCCATAGGTAAAACAAAAGGAATATCAAGGCATAATAAAGGCGTAGAAGAACTTCCAAAATTTGATAAAAAAACCAATATCTACTCTCAGGTAGATCACATGGTAAGAACAGCCCTATGGGAAATAGATATACTTGAATCACTTAAATTTTATGATATAAAAATTTCAATGAAAGCTTTTGACATAGAAACAACTGTTGAAGCTTATAAAGCAATAGCAAAATTAATACCATACCCTATTCATTTGGGTATAACTGAATCTGGAACTAAAGACTCAGGTTCTATACGGTCAGCAGTAGGCATTGGAATGTTACTTTACGAAGGAATTGGAGATACTATAAGAGTATCGCTAAGCGACGACCCTGTTGAGGAAATTAAAGCAGCAAATAATATTCTAAAAGCTTTAAATTTAAAAAACACAGGGATAACCTTAGTTTCCTGCCCAGGATGTGCAAGAGCAGATATAGATATTATTAATCTAGCTAAAAAAGTAGATGATATTACAAAGAAATCTAAATCAAAACTAAAAATAGCTGTTATGGGATGTGAAGTAAATGGTCCAGGGGAAGCAAAGGATGCTGATCTTGGAATTGCTGCAGGTGTAGGTAAAGCTATAATATTCAAAAAAGGAAAAAAACATAAGGTTGTTAATGCTGAGGAAATGTTATCAGTTTTTGCACAAGAAATAGAAAAGATGGAAAATGATTATGATAAAAATATTATTCAAAGATAAAAAACAATGTATTTAAGTAAAATGCTATTTAAATCATTAAGGCAATTACCTTCAGAAATAGAAATAGAAAGCCATAAAATTATGTTGAAATCGTCCATGATACATCAAGCAGGATCAGGTATATATAGTTATTTACCTACAGCGTGGAAATCATTAAAAAATATTGAATCTATAATGAGAGAAGAAATGGATGCTTTAGGCGGGCAGGAATTACGCATGCCAATCATACAACCAAAAGATATTTGGAGTAAATCAGGTAGATTTCACACAATGGGTGATGAACTTTTTAAACTTCAAGACAGAAGAAAAAAACCTTTTGTATTAGCACCAACTCATGAAGAAATATTAACTTTAATCGTTAAAGATATCATTTCATCACATAAATCACTTCCTCAAATCCTTTATCAAATACAAACTAAATTAAGAGACGAACCGCGACCACGCGGGGGATTGTTAAGAGTTAGAGAATTCGTAATGAAAGACGCATATAGTTTTGATATTA
>CATLOZ010000059.1 GCA_950054395.1 uncultured Chloroflexota bacterium | reverse complement strand
GGCAGTGTCCATTAATATGCTATACTGAAGGGAATAATGGGGATTAGTATAGTGGTAGTACGTCGGACTCTGAATCCGTAGGCCAAGGTTCGAATCCTTGATCCCCAGTAACATATTGGCCCCATCGTCTAATGGTTAGGACACCACCCTCTCAAGGTGGGAATACGGATTCGAATTCCGTTGGGGTCACCAAACTAAAATTTACTTCTTACCTTTTATTCTATAATCAACAGAATCAATTTTAACAATCTGGCCTATTAAAGGGTCTTGAATTCTACTTAGTATAGCATCATGTCTTTTGTCAAAATCATTAGGAGAAGTTATAACAGTAGGTAATCTTCTGTTATATCTCCAGGTTATAATCTGATATAACTTTTCATGAGCCCATTTACTATAATTTTCAGATCCAAAATCATCCAATATTAAAATTTTTGCATCCTTAATTAAATTAAATCTTGGAACATAGTTTTCATCATTATCATCAGAATAAGAATTTCTTAACACATCCAACATATCAGGAACAAACTCAAACATGGCATCATGACCTTTTGCTTTCAAATTCATAAAAATTGCAATGGCAAGATGTGTTTTACCTACTCCGGTAGAGCCATAAAATGTTAACCATCCTTCTGGGTTTTTAGCATAATTTTTTGCAACTTCATATGCCTGTGCTAGGCTTTTCTTATGTTTAACATTTAAATTTATATTAGAAGGATTAGGGTTGAAATTTTTGATACTAAAATTTGAAAAATACTTAATACTTTCCTGGATTTTACTATTAAGGCATTTACATGGATTTAATTTGCTAAACTCAGGATCAAATATTTCTACATCTTCCCCCAACCACCCAATACCATTGCATATTTTGCATTCACTTAAACTACTTTGCTGTTTCATTTCTCTTAAATCACCAGAATTCTTACTTTTTTGTAATTTGATATTTTTATAAATGTCGCCTAAAGATTCCATAACTTTAATCCATTGAAGGTTGTTGAATAGGTCTTGTTATACTCTCAAATTTAATAACATCATCTCTGAAATATAATGGGAATTCACCTACAGGTCCATTTCTATGTTTTGAAATAATAATTTGAGCAATATTTTTGGGATAAGGAATTCCCATATTCTGGGGCGAATTCTCCCATTCTTCTTCTTTTGTATATAAATCTGCCCTATATATAAATGCAACTACATCTGCATCTTGTTCTATGCTTCCGCTTTCTCTTAAATCTGACAGTACAGGAATATGTGATTGTCTTTGTTCAACTGCCCTGCTTAACTGAGATAATGCTAATATAGGTATATCAAGATCTCTTGCTAACCCTTTTAAAGCTCTGGAAATTTCACTCATAACCTGTACCCTATTATCACTTCTTCCGGAAATATTTAATAACTGCATATAATCTACAATAATTAAATCTAAACCTCTTTCAGCATATAATCTTCTTGCTTTTGCATGAATCTGAAACACTTCTAAAAAAGGAGAATCATCAATATAAATATCAAGTCCTGATAATAAGCCAATACTATTTAAAATGCTCTGCTCTTCAGTATCTGTTATTAAACCTCTTCTTATTTTTGTGGCATTTACCCCTGATTCACTTGCAAGCATTCTCATTCCTATTTGTGTTTTTGACATTTCTAGACTAAAAATTCCAACTATAGAACCATTTAAGCTTGCTTCTTTAGCTATATTAAATGCAAGTGTACTTTTACCTAAGCTTGGACGAGCAGCTAATACTATAAGATCAGAATTTTGTAAACCACCTCCAAGAATTCTGTCCATATCCACAAACCCAGTTGTCACTGGAGACAGCGCACTATCTGGATCACCTTTTAATTTAGCCGTTTCTTGCATATATTGTTCTAAAACATCTCTAATATGAGTAAAATCTTCAGTAGCACGGCCTTCTTTTAAATTAAATAATATTTTTTCTGCTCTACTTAAAGATTCTGAAACATCACTGGTATCTATAAATCCAATATCAACAATATCTGAACCGGCTCTAATTAATTGTCTTAATTGGGCAGTCTTAGCCACTACATTGGCATATTCTTCAACATGAACCGAAGATGGGACGGAAGATACTAAATATGCCAAATAATTAGAGCCTCCCAACTGTTCCAAATTATCTTGATTTACAAGTTCATTTGCAACTGTAACCTGATCAATAGCTTCACCTCGATCAAATAATTCTAAAATTGCTTCATAAACCCATTTATTTTTTTCTCTGTAAAAATCATCTGTTTTTAAAATATTACTAACAGTAATAAATGCCTCATTATTTATTAAAATCGAGCCTAAAACGGACTCTTCTGCATTTATATCATGTGGTGGTAATCTATTACTAACCAACACTGTCTCCTATATTTTAATTCTTATTTTTTTTCCTCTGTATTCTCTTCTTCAGCTGTTGGAACTTCCTCTGTACTCTCTTCTTCAGCTGTTGGAACTTCCTCTGTACTCTCTTCTTCAGCTGTTGGAACTTCCTCTGTACTCTCTTCTTCAGTTTCTGTATTTAAACTTAAAAGTAATTCTTCAGGAGTTTGCTCCGGATCATGCACGATTACTTTTATCATAGTATTCAATTCATCAGAAATCTCTACTCTAACATTATAAACTCCATGTTCTTTAATTGATTCGGTCAATTTTATATATCTATCTTCAAGTTCAACATTGTTTACTTCTTTTACAGTTTTCGAAATAATATCATGTCCTACAGAACCATATAGCTTACCTGTTTGTGAAGATAACATAGGTATGTTTATAGTTAAATCTTTTATTGATTCAAAAACAACTTTAAGATCATCCATTAATACTATTCTTTCTTTTTCAGATTCAGCTTTGATTTTTTCTATTTGCTTCGCATTTTCATTATTGGCTAAAACAGCAATGTTATAGGGAATAAGATAATTTCTTGCATATCCATTTTTTACTTCCTTAATATCTCCACCTAATGCAACACCAGGAACATCTTTTAAAAACAAGACTTTCATATTATTTATCTCCAAATTTAGGAATAATTTATATTAATTATAGAGAAGGGATTATAACATAATATGAATAAGTAGTAATAATATAAGAAACATAGAATTAAACAAATTGACATATTTTCAACATAGAACTAAAATTCCTATGTTATATATTAATAATATAAAAATTATGCTAAGAATAAGATTATCAAGAACAGGAAGAAAAAATCAACCTAGCTATAGAATAGTTGTAGCTGATCAAAAAGCTTCGAGGGATGGGGCACATGTCGATCGTATAGGACATTATAATCCAACCACTGATCCAACTACTCTTCAAATTGATTCTGCCAAAGCCGAAAAATGGCTAGCTCAAGGTGCGCAACCATCTGAAAGAGTTTCTAAATTATTCAAAAAAGAAGGAATAATTAAATAATGAAAGAACTACTTGAATACATTGCAAAAGAATTAGTTGAAAACCCTGATGAAGTTGAAGTTATCCAGGAAGAAGAAGAAGAAGGTAAAATAGTATTAAAACTCAAAGTCGCTGATGAGGATAAAGGAAGGATTATTGGGAAAAGAGGGAGAATTGCTGAATCAATTAGAGCTATACTAAGAGTTAAAGCTGTAAAAACTGATACACTCGTATTTTTAGATATAGTTTAAAAACTGTATATGAAAAAAAATCCTGATTATCCAAAAGAAATTATAGTTGGGAAAGTAATAGGTGTAAGAGGAATTAAAGGTCAATTAAAAATTCGGTCTGAATCAGATAACCCAAATAGATTCACTACAAATACAGAAATTTTAATTGATAATAAAAAGTACACCATTAACAAAGTTAATAGTGACGAAAAAAAACAATTAATTTATATTAATATAACTAATATTAATGATAGAAATTCTGCTGAAAAAATCATTGGAGAATTAATAAAAGTCCCAATTTCATCATTGCCAAAATTAAAGGACAAAAATACATATTATTATTTCCAAATAATTGGTTTAGATGTTTTAGATGAATTAAATACAAAAATAGGCAAAGTCATCAATATTATGCCAAATGTAAATAATGACAATTATATAATTAAAACCTTTGATAACAAAGAAATCATAATTCCTTCAAAATCTGAATGGGTTAAAAAAATCGACATATGTAATAATGTTATAAATATTGTATTGCCAAAATATATTTAAGCAGAGGTAAAAATGTCTGGTCATTCAAAATGGGCAAATATAAAACACAGGAAAGGCAGGGTTGATGCCTCCAGGGCTAAATTATTCACAAAATTAGCTAGAGAACTTATTGTATCTGCAAAAGAAGGTGGCTATGACCCAAATCAAAATCCAAGACTAAGAATGGCCATTCAAAAAGCCAAAGATAATAATATGCCAAATGACAGAATTACTAAAAATATTGAAAAAGCTAGTGGGAAAGGAAAAGATTTTGAACAAATTTTTGAATCACAATATGAAGGTTATGGGCCTGATGGCACTGGATTTATAGTCAAAACTCTTACTGAAAATAAAAATAGAACAATATCTGCTCTAAGATCCTCATTTACAAAATCTGGTGGAAATCTTGCAGAATCAGGAGCAGTGTCTTGGCAATTTAAGGAAAAAGGGTTAATTCTTTTAGATACCTTGTCTGAAAACGATGAAAATTTAATGCTTGATGCAATTGATTTAGGAGCGGAAGATGTAAATATATCAGAAACCACTGTAGAAATAATTTCAGGTATATCTGATCTTGAAACAATCAAGATCAATTTAGAAAGTAAAAATTACAAAATCAATTCATACGAAATAACCATGATACCAAAAGCTTCAATTATGCTAGATCATAAAAAATCAATAAAAATATTAAAATTATTAGATGTACTTAATGACTTAGATGATGTTCAAAAAGTATTCACAAACGCAGATTTCGAAGAAAGTGCTTTAACAGAATTTGCAGAATCTTTATCTTAGAATGAATAATAAAATTATAAATAAAAAAATAACAATCGAACTATATGATATTCCCCCGCCTGAAATAAGGGGAAACTCCAGAGCGCATTACAAAATAATGAGAAACATTAATAGACAGCGAAGAGAAACAGCAAAATATCTTGCACTAGATGCAATGCAAGAAACAGGTCTGAAAACGTTAAAACCAAGAATATTGGTCCATTATCATTTTTATAATACGAGAGAAATTGATCTTGATAATTTAATAATAGGAATGAAATGTACGTTAGATGGGATTGTTGATTCAGGACTTATTGAAGATGATAGTCCTTCTAAAGTAAAGTTGGAAGCTGAATTCTCGTTATGTAAAAAAAATGAAAAAAAAACATTAATAACATTAGTTGAAATATGATTGAATCAATATTTGGAAAAATAGTATCTATAACTAATAATGATATGGTGATCAATGTTGGCCCTATAAATTTATCTATATTAATCCCTTCTTCAGATAAATATTTAAGCCTAAAAAATGGGGATGATATTAAAATAAGCACATTCCTCGATGTTAAAGAAGATAGTTTAACTTTAATTGGATTTTTAGAAAGTAATGAAAGAAAACTTTTCCAAAAACTAATTAATGTTAAGGGGGTTGGTTCTAAAGTAGCTATATCAATTTTATCAACGATAACACCAGATGAAATAATAGAATCAGTTGCTAGCAACAATCACAATATTCTAAAACAAGTATCAGGTATTGGGGAAAAAACTGCAAAATTAATTTTGCTACAACTTCAAGGGCAACTAGATAATATTCCACATAAAACTAATAATTTAGATCTTGATACACAAATAGAAGCAACACAAGCTGTACAAGCATTAGGTTACGCACCTAACCAAATAAAAAAAATAATTAATAAAATAAATTTATCAGATCAATCTAAACAATCTTTAACATCTGAAGAATTGATAAGAATAGTACTGGATAAAATTTCGATGACATATGACTAATCTTATAATTTTCTTAATAATATATTAATAAAATAAATGTGTTACTTAATAAATTCTAAATAAACATATGAAAACTCTAATCATCATAATTTCAACATTATTCTTAATATCATGTACAACTGCTTTAAATACTAATCAAAATACTTCAGCTATAGGCTTAGATAAACAATCCTCAGTAAATAAAAGTGAGGAAAATAATAAATTTGAGAACCTTAAACTACTTAAAGCTAAAGAATTTCAATTAAATACAATTTATTCAACTTCCCTTCCTTCAATTGTTCATATAAAAGTACGGCAAACAGTTCCGGGCTTTTTTCAAAATCAAGAACGAACAGGACAAGGATCCGGTTTTATTTGGGATACCGAAGGTAATATTGTAACTAATTATCACGTTGTAGCAAGTGCTTCAATAGTTGATGTAGAATTTGCGGACGGCTCCCAATATTCTGCTTCAGTAATAGGGCTTGATCCAAATTCAGATTTAGCAATTATTAAAGTAAACCCTAAGGGAAAAATATTAACACCGCTGAACCTTGGTGATTCAACAAATGTTAAAGTTGGAAATCACACAATTGTAATAGGAAGCCCTTTTGGACAAGAATTTAGTATGTCTAGTGGAATAGTAAGTGCTATTAAAAGAACCGTTCCAAGCCAAAACGCTAGGTTTTCTATACCTAACGTAATACAAACAGATGCAGCCATAAACCCAGGAAATTCCGGAGGTCCGCTACTGGATATTGAGGGCAATGTAATTGGTATAAATTCTCAAATAATTAGTAGAAGTGGAGGAAATCAAGGAATAGGTTTTGCAATACCTATAAATAGTGTTAAAAAAATTATACCAACTCTAATTAAAGGAGAAAGATTTGAGTATCCTTATATTGGCATAACCGGGATGGATCTTAACACTAATCTTAAAAAAGCTTTAGAAATAGATTCTGAAATCAAAGGCGTTATGATAGTAGATGTAGTAAAAGGTAGTCCCGCTGATTTGGGAGGATTATTAGGATACACAGGTACTGTTTCAGACAACGATAACTCTTATCCTTCTGGCGGTGATATATTAACTGCAATAAATACCATACCTATCAAATCCATGAGCGATTTATTAACTTTATTATTTTCTGATTATAGTCCTGGTGATTCAGTAACTTTTACAATTTTAAGAGATTCAAGTTCATTTGATCTAGATATTACATTAATATCTAGACCCCAATAATAAATAGCACTATTAATATATAATTTATTAATGGAAAAATTTAATGTAACAGATAAATTGCAACCCAAGGGAGATCAACCTAATGCAATAAAAAAATTATCAGATGGCGTTATTTCTGGTAAAAAAAGGCAAACTTTACTTGGAGTAACAGGTAGTGGAAAAACATTTACTATGGCCAACATAATTGAAAAGGTACAAAAACCAACCTTAGTATTAGCGCACAATAAAACTTTGGCAGCTCAATTAGCTATGGAATTTAAGGAATATTTACCCGAAAATTCTGTGGAATATTTTGTTAGTTATTATGATTATTATCAACCTGAAGCATATCTGCCATCACGAGATCTCTTGATAGAAAAAGAAGCTACAATAAATGAGGAAATTGATAAGTTAAGACATTCTGCCACAAAATCTTTATTAACTAAAAATGATGTGGTAGTTGTAGCATCTGTTTCAGCAATTTACGGACTTGGGGCACCTTCAGAATATATGGGGTTTATTCTAGATATAAAACTATCCGATAAAATTCCAATGAAAACCTTCTTTAAAAACCTAATAG
>CATLOZ010000058.1 GCA_950054395.1 uncultured Chloroflexota bacterium | reverse complement strand
CTCTAAATCAGATACAGTATTTTGTAAAATTTTCATAATCCTTCTAGAGATATCTCCATACAAAGCAAAATTAGAAGAAAAAACAGAAATATTATTTTTAACAATCAAATCCCGTATCTTAAATACTGGTGTTCCCATTTTAACACCCATTTTTTTCACTTCATCACTTCTTGCTATCACACATCCATCATTATTAGATAAAACAATAACGGGTTTCTCAATCAAATCAGGTCTAAAAACACGCTCACAAGAGGCATAAAAATTATTACAATCTAATAATGCAATCATCTGCTTAATTTATGTATCACATAAGTGACAACACCCCATACATAAAATTCCATTTCTGAGTTGATTTTTATCTGATTAACATGCTTATTATCAGACAAAAGATAAAAATCATTATTAGATATAAGTAATTTTTTTACAACAAAACTACCATTTAAAATAGCAAGTATAATATTTTGATTTTGAGGGCTTAAAGATCTATCAACAATTAAAATATCTCCAGTTGTAATCCTAGATCCAGCCATCGAATCGCCTTTAACTTTCACGCAAAATGTTGCTGCAGAGTTTTGTATTAAATATTTATTTAAATTCAAACTGGGTTCTAAAAAATCTTCTGCAGGAGAAGGAAATCCTGCATGTGCGGTAAATTTAAGAAATGGAATTTCAAAGGACATATTTGATATACTTATTTTCATAAAATAATATTATAGAACATATGTTCTGATTATATCAATCTAAAATTTAAGATATAATATTTCATGCTATGAACATAATGTATATAATTTTTGCTTATTTAATCGGAAGCATTCCAACAGCTTATCTCTATTTTAAAATTAAAAATAAAAAAGATATAAGAAACTACGGTAGTGGAAATTCTGGCGCTTTAAATATTTTCAGATTATGTTCTTTCAACGCAGCAGCAATAGTACTTTTAATTGATTTGATAAAATCAAGCTGTATAGCAATTATTGGAAAAAACATTGATATCTCTGATTCGGTTTTTTACATTGGTACCATGATGGCAGTTATAGGGCACAATTTTCCTTTTTACTTAAAATTCAAAGGAGGTAGAGGAGTTGCAGTTGCATCAGGAATAACTTTAATAACCATACCAATCCCCGCAATTAGTGCAGGAATAACAATAGCAATCATAACATTGATACTTAAAAGTCCATTATGGGGGATAGTCATAGGGGCGCTTGTACTTAACGCTTTAAATATAATCATAAATCAATCATTCATAATATTCTTATGGTGCGGAAGTATTTCATTAATAATATTATTCACTCACTTATCAAGAAGGCGTAAAGAACTAATCCCCGCTATAAAAGCCATAGATCTAAAAAAAATAGGTGCCATTGAATAACTTATATATTTTTAATATTAATAATTAAATATTAATATTAAAAATGCATTAAGAAACAATAAAATCACAGCATATATTAATAAAGATCTTATAGATTTAAGATAAACAACAATTTTTTTGATATCAGAAACCTCTTCTTGTGGTTTCTGATCAAATTGATTAATATATTGGCTCATAAGCTTTCCTTTACTAAATAAAATTATTAAATAACATTATATAAAAAGGAATAAAATTTATGGACAGATCACAATCAAAATACATTAGAATCAACGGAATTAATACCAGATACTTTGAAAAAGGGAGTGGAGATCCAATCGTTTTAATTCATGGAGGACATTTTGGAGGAGGAGCTAGTGCTGAAGACTGGTTCTTGAATTTTGATAACCTGGCAGAAAAATATCATGTTTATGCTTTTGATAAAATCGGACAAGGGCACACTGATAATCCGAAAAAAGATACTGATTATATTATGGGTACTCAGATTAGACATGCGTATGAATTTATTAAAAAATTAAATATAAAAAAACCTCATTTAATTGGACATTCAAGAGGAGGTTATATAGTAACCAGACTGGCACTTGAATACCCTGAAATTGCGAAATCTATAGTTATAATTGACAGCGCAACACTAATGCAAGATATCAGATTTTATCACGATCTGGCCGACAGAGTTCCATCGTTCAATAACGAACATGAAAAAATTAAATATATGATTAAAGAAAATTCCTGGGGAAACAAGCATATAACTGATGAATGGATTGAAGGAAATATAGAATATTCAAATTCACAAAAAAATATCATGGCTGCCGCGAAACATAGCGAATTAGAAGAAAAAATTTTTACTAAAGATTTAATTGAACGGCAAAAAGAAACACATCAATGGATAAGAGAAGGGAAATTAAATACCCCAACATTGGTAACATGGGGGCTAGATGACCCTTCTGCATTTTGGGATCCAATAGGAATTAATTGTCTAAACCTAATATTACCAAATGTTAAAAATTCCAGTCTGCATATATTTAACAATTCAGGTCACTACGTATTCAGAGAGCAGCCTGCAGAATTTAATGAAGTGGTAATATCATTTATAAACTTAAATACATAAATAAAATACAAAACAAGTGCTGAGCAATAAAAATAATTAAATATTGTATAATGATAATCCATTTTAAATACAAAACCCGGACATAAGAATGGCAGTATCAGTAAAAAATTCTGAATTAATTTATAAATCATTAAAAAAGTGCGGAGTCAAAATTGTCTCTGCATTACCTGAAACATGGCTTGTACATCTTATAAGATTTTCAGAAGAAGACCCTGATATGCAGCTTGTAAGACTGGCAAAAGAAGAAGAAGGGGTTGGTATTTCAGCAGGAGCACATTTTGCCGGATTAAAATCTGCTATGCTAATGCAAAATCATGGATTTTTAGCATCTGTTAATGGGATAGTATCTTTAGCTCAATTGTATCGTATACCTTTACTAATGATTATTAGTTATAGAGGCGAAATGGGTGAAACAGATCCATGGCAAACTGAGGGTGGATTAAGAACTGAAAGTACACTGAAGGCACTGGATATTCCTTATGATATTATTGATTCTTCTGAATCAGTTGAAAAAAAGATAAATAAAGCAGCGGTTTTATCAGAAAGCTCTGAAAGACCTGTTGCCCTATTAATAACCAGAGATCTGATGGTTGAATAATGAAAAGAATCGATGCATTAAAAAGAATATATAAACTATTAGACTCAAAATTAATTATTACAAATATGGGTGCTGTGGCAGCAGAGTTATACTCACTAGGGCATAAAAAAAACTTCTTCTATTTAGAACATAGTATGGGACTTGCATCATCTGTGGGTCTTGGAATTGCATTGTCAAAGCCCGATATTAATGTAATTGTTCTAGATGGAGATGGATCAGTATTGATGAACCTTGGAACTTTTTCAACAATTGCAAGATATAACCCAAAAAATCTTACTCACATAATATTTGACAATGAAAGTTTGTTATCAGTTGGCGGATTCCCTACAGCTACTTCTACTGGTACAAATTTAAAAAATATAGCTTTAAGTTCAGGAATAAAATTTGCATATGAAACAAAAGATATTGATGAATTCGAATCATTGTTTGAAAAAAATATCAATATAGATAATGCATCAGTTATAGTATCAAAAGTAGAAGCGAAAGGCCCGGAAAAATTTACAATGGATTTAGGGCTTATAGAAAATAAAATAGAATTTAAAAGACATATTAATTCATTAAAGGAGAATTAAATGATTTTAGAAGAATTTATTAATAATATAAGATCAAGTAAATTAGAAGTTGTAGACCTAACGCAACCATTAAATGAACAGACTCCAATCTTAACGCTTCCAGAAGAATTTGGGCAAACAATTCCATTTAAGAAAAAAGAAATATCTAAATATGACGAAAAAGGGCCAGGATGGTATTGGAACAACTTTGAAACAGGTGAGCATACTGGTACGCATCTTGATTCACCTAATCATTGGGTAACCGGGCAAGATAAATTTTCTGTTGATAAAATTCCTGTAGAAATGCTTATAGGTAATGGATGTTTAATAGATATGGAAAAAGAAGTAGAAGAAAACCCAAATGCTTTATTAACACCTTCTCATATTGAAGAATGGGAAAAACAAAATGGGAATATCCCAGAAAAATCTTGGGTATTAATAAAAACCGGATGGAGCTCAAGATTCAATGATCCAGAAGCCTATGCAAATTTCAATACAAATGATCAAATGCCAAATACTCCAGGAATATCAAAAGAAGCATCAGAATTATTAGCAAATGAGAAAGATGTATTAGGAGTTGGAGTAGAAACAGTAGGTACAGATGCCGGGATTGCCCCGTCATTTGATCTACAATTTCCAAATCATAATATTATGCATGGTGCTGGAAAAATGGGATTAACTAGTTTATGTAATCTAGATTTAATACCATCAAAAGGTTCAATAATCATTGCTCTGCCATTAAAAATAGAAGATGGATCAGGATCCCCTGTAAGAGTCATAGCTATTAAATAACAGTTAAGATTTAAAATGTGCAATTAATTTACGTGATACTAGTTTGGGAGCATATAACTGTAAATCATGAGGAGTGTTAAGTACCCAGGTAATATTAATCAAATTATTATTATCAGATACAAGGGAAGCATGATGACATCTATGCGAAGATCTTTCATCGATTGTGTCAAATTTACAAGCCATTAAACCCAGGGTAGGAATTCTAATTTTAGATAAATTAAATTCCGGATTATAATTCCACAAATAATCTACTATTTTCAAGTGATTTGTTCTTTTTAGAAATGGAACCAAAAAAGGTTTTTTAGTATGATCGAAATTACTTAAGATAGCGTGTTTAATTTGATCAGAATAAGGATTTGATTTAATAGATAAATTATTATCAATAAATTCAGATATACTTTCAAATTTTCTGTTAGTAAAATCGGGCGGTGCTAATTTAAACATATAATTATCGTCATTCATATCAGGGGATGATTTTAAAGGTACGACCCCGCCATCTAAAAGTGCAAGTTTTTTAATTTTAAATCTTTTATCTAAGGCTGTCATTGTTGATATTGAAGCACCATAAGAATGGCCAGCTATGTATTGAAAATATATCCCTAAATAGCTCTGAAGTTTGAATAAATAATCTACCATACTGGAATATGAAAAATCTGTTTCATAAATAGAATTTAAACCATGCCCAGGTAAATCAACTGCTATAAGATAATAATCATCTTTAAGGATTTCTATAATAGCATTCCATGTAAATTTATTACTGGCTAAACCATGAATTAATACTAAAGAAGGTTTTTCTTGTGCTCCAGTAGTAAAATATGAATCTTTTATAATTTCCATTTAATATTTAAATTCATCTCTTACTGGTGCAAATATATCTATAACTTTAGCTCCTTTATCAGTGGCTGTAGCATAATGTTCTATATTTCCTGGAACTATGTACATATCACCTGGTTTAAGAAGTTTTGATTCATCACCTATAATCATTTCCAATTCACCATCTAGCAAAATACCTGCTTGCTCGTGAGGATGGGTATGATTTGGAACTATAGAATTAGGATCAATTGTAACTACTGAAATTAACATTTTTTCGCCCCAAAAAGTTTGTGTATTGGCACCAGGGGCTAAATTTTTAAATTCACGTGAATGTAAATTTTTAAAATAACTCATTAAATCCTTTAAAAAATTAATTTAACAAATTTTAACAGAATAAAGATATAACTATAAATACAAAAAAAAGTTAATTAAAGCCAATAGGGATTTTAATTAACTTTCTTAAATTTAAAATTCCCATTTTAATAGCACTATCATTAGAATTACTAATACCATTTACAGATTGTGCATTTGAGTATTTACTAGAAATATAAGAAAAAGGTTTAGGCTCAACAGGCAACGTATCATTAGTAAAAGAGAATTTCAAATCAGAGGCAATTAATGTTGCTTCAATAATATTTTTTTTAAAAAAAGTATTATTTACGCCAATAAGAATGTTTTCAGGATTATATAAAAATGAAGACACTTTTGTAGCTATTAAATTTAATTCATTTAATGAAAAATTAGGACTCGATTTTATGGATAACAATAATCTGCGGGAAGATCTGAAACCATAATTAATAAGTAAGTTTTGCTTTAAATTCTTATGAATAGTATCAATCTGATCACTTTTATTTATTCTAGATTTAGAAACATAAGTTTTACCAGATTTTGTAAGTAAATTTTTTATATCTGCAAAATCTATATTAATCAAACCCGAATTACCTATCACAGTTGTTATTTCTTCTACAATATCCATCAACGCGTTATCAGCATATTTAAAAGAAGCATCTATAGTAGCTTTTTTATCCATTGTTCCAAGCAAGCCATCATTATTAATTTCTATCAAACTATCAGCAGATCTAATTAAAGATTTTACAGCTTTTTCTGAATATTGAGCCCTGATCTGTCCTTCAAAATTAAATGGATGAGTAGCTATAACAATAACTAATGCACCCATTTTCTTTGCCATAGAAGCTAATACTGGTGTTGCTCCTGTGCCTGTACCTCCTCCTAATCCGGTTGTTAATATAACCAGATCTTGTCCTTCTAGCAACTTGGAAAATTGCTCACTACTCTCCTTTGCTGCCAATCTACCTATTCTAGGATTCCCTCCGCTACCAAAACCTTTGGTTGTCAAAGGGCCTAAAGCAAATACATCTGAATGATTAATTGTTTCCAGCATCTGAGTATCTGTATTCACAGCTAACAAATTATAATGTTTAAATTTTTTACTAGATAATCTATTTATAGTATTACATCCGGCACCACCTACTCCTATGATTGTAACTTTAATATCTGTCATGTTAATATTCCTTTGTATAATAATATATACAAGATTTTAGAACATATGTTCTAGTAAGTCAATTACATACTTATTCTTAAAAGATCAATGGAAATCAAATGAACTTAAGAAGTACCTGGAGACCAAATAAAGATGAAGTTATTTCAAAAAATGGAGTTGTAGCTTCTATGCATCCCTATGCATCTGAAGCAGGAATAGAAATGTTACGCAAAGGAGGGAATGCAATCGATGCTGCTGTAGCTACAGGATTTGCTATATCAGTACTAGAACCTAACAATAGCTCTATAGCTGGAGTTGGATTTATGCATATTAGCTTAAATTCTCAAATTAAGAACAATCCTTCAGGTACTAATGTAGTCATTGAATATGGCCCAAGAGCACCCAAGGCTGCAAAGCCAAACATGTATAAAATAACAGGTCCTGGAGGAGGGATTTCTACATACTCAGTAGAAGGAAATCACAATACTGACGGATATCAATCAATTGCTCTGCCAGGAACAACAGCCGGATTATGTAAAGCACACGAAATATTTGGAGAACTTCCATTGGAACAAGTGATGGAACCTGCAATTCATTATGCCAAAGAAGGATATGATGTATATTGGTTACTTGCTCTAATGATTGGAACAAATATGGAACAATTACAAAAATTCCATGGATCTAAAGAAATATTTTTACCAAATGGCTTTCCCCCTAAATATATTCCCGATCCTAGTTCTGCTGATCATAAAGCATTCAAATTTAAACAAAAGGATCTTGGGAATTTATTAGAAAAAATATCTAAAGAAGGCGCAGATGCTTTATATAAAGGGGAAATAGCAGCAGCCATTGAAGAAGACATGAAAAAAAACGATGGTCTAATTACCATGGCAGATCTTGCAGAGTTTAAAGCTGAAATAAAAATCCCCCTCAAGACAACTTTCAGAGATTATGAAGTTTACGGACCTACTGCACCATGTGGAAGTTGGACAACGTTAGAAACTTTAAATATATTAGAAAATTTTGATTTAAAAGCTATGGGACACAACAGTACGAAATATCTACATACTTTTGTGGAAGGAGCACGGCATGCTTTTGCTGACCGCTACCATTACCTTGGAGATCCTGATTTTGTTGAAGTTCCACTTGAAGGATTATTATCTAAGGAATATGCAAAAGAAATATCCAGGGAGCTAAACTTAAACGAAGCTGAATTAGAAAACTCTTATACTGGAGATCCTTGGAATTACTATTCTGACACATCTATACATGATGCATGGAAATATGACACAAAATCAAATAAAAATGATTTAGTAAATGGAAATTATAACCAAGACTCAGATTG
>CATLOZ010000057.1 GCA_950054395.1 uncultured Chloroflexota bacterium | reverse complement strand
GGCAGTGTCCATTAATATGCTATACTGAAGGGAATAATGGGGATTAGTATAGTGGTAGTACGTCGGACTCTGAATCCAAATTCATAGCCATAATAGAACCCCATAGAACCCTACTCCCTTCATAAACCTTGATACACAATATAGAGGTAAAAGAAATTATGTGAAGTTTAATAAATTTAGAAAACAGAATTTATTTAAGCTTTTATCTGAGAAATCTGTTATTCAAAAATTTGATAATTTAATTATTAAATAAATTTTATAAGCAAATGTACAACAAGCATTAACAGTCTTTGCTTATCAATTTTACTTCTGACACCGAATTGTTGATATTCAGTAATCTCTTTTGTACCATCACTGATTTCAATATATGTTTTCCCTTTAGCTAGATTATTTACATTTTTATCTAGATATTCACTTTTAATTGAAACAACAATAGAGTCTGTATTTGCTGTTTTATATTTTTTGATATCATTACCTTTACCAGAAATTCCTGTGACATTTAAATTAGGATTTCCGCCAATTTCAGAAGTTATAAATCCGTTAGAAGCTTCATCAAGTATGATTATTTCTTTATTGTTTTTTATCAGTAAATTTTGAAGGTATTGGATAGGGCTTAAGTCTTCTGAAATTATTGTTGTGTCATTTAATCTTTCAAATATTTCTTGTTTTGTTTTATCTATAAGAATTTTTCTTTCACTATCTTCTCCTGTAGCGGTTATGCGAACGTCAACTTGCCCAGGATGAGCTAATAATCCAACAATAGGATTATTAATTTTCATTAGATCGCCTATTTTATCATCTACTGTACTTTCTCCCATTCCCAATACTTTAAGAGTCTCATATTCTATTTTTGTTTTTATTGAAAATGATTGCATTAATTCGGGTAATACTACATTTTCAAATAACCATTTCATTTCATGAGGTACACCTGGCAGGGCATAGATAATTTTATTTTGCCATTTAAGAGAAAAAGCTGGGGCCGTTCCATTAGGATTATGTATAGCAGTAGCAGTCTCAGGAATCATAGCTTGTTTATCATTGTTTTTAGTTAATATAAATCCACGTTTTCTGAATCGATTTTCTATTTCTTCCAATAATTTTGGATCTTTATATAATGTCTTTCCTGTAACTTCTGCAATTGCCTCTCTGGTTAAATCATCTTCTGTAGGGCCTAGTCCTCCTCCTATGATAATGATTTCACTGCTAGAATTATTTAATACAGATTTTATGATTTCAATATCATCTGCTATAGCAACATGTTTTACAGTCTCTATCCCCAAATCATTTAATTTAGACGATATCCATGCAGAGTTTGTATCAATAGTTTGCCCAAGGACAATTTCACTTCCTAGTGCATATATTTCAGCTTTGGGCATATGTTTTCCTTTAAAAATGCATTGGGCAAAAAGGTTTGGATTCAGTTTTGAATATTTCTTTAATAGTTTTAATAATCTTTTTATTATTTATATTTATGTTACCTGATGCGATAAGATTATTTAAATCAAATGTTCCGAGATAAATTTCTGATAAACCTTGAATAGTTATTTCAATATCTGGGTTGTTATTGGTAATTTTACATTTAGGAGAAGATTTGTCACTTGTATTTAGGAGATATGTATTATTATTATCTTTAATTATTGAATCTTTTACTTTTAATATTATTTCCCCATTTTGTTCATAAGTCCTAGCTTTTAGTGCATTGATTACATCAACTATTCTAATCCATAATCCTGTAGTTAATCTTGCATTTAAATCTCCTGGAGAAATAAGTAGAGCTTCTAATACATCATCTTCAGGAACTCCTTTTGCGTATATCTTTTCTACCAGATCAATGTTTAAACAAAAATTCCATAGATTAATAGCAGATTCGATATTTAGATATAATATATCCCAAATGTGTAATGAAGCAGGCATGTTTCCAGAATCATTACTATTTTCGATTGAATAAGTCACAATTCCGACAGGTGTTTTATTATCAAATAGGCCAATAAAATAAGATGGACCATTACTTAGATGATTAGAAATCAGATCTTCAATTCTTCTTTCAGCCCAATCTTTTGTTAATTCCATTACGCCTGGTCGGCTTTTCATTAATTTATTGTTAACTTGGACATAACATTCTATAGCTTCTTTTTTACTTAAAAAATTTATTTCTAGATCTTTAAATGATATTTGAGGAAGGAATTTAGCATTATTTCTTGATATAGAATAATGTTTTTCATGAGTTGGAGCATATCCAAACCTCCCATATATTGCTGTTTCAGAAGGCCATAATACAGCGAGAGGTTCCTTATAAATAGAGTGTATTTCATTTAATTGAATTTTCATCATTTCTGATAAAATTCCTAGTCTCCTGTGTGTAGGTTGAACGCTAACATAAGAAACCGCAGCCACTTTAGCCTTTTTATTTGTAGGCAATGAAATTGATTCTCCAAATGAGTTTGCCGTTCCTATAATTTTATTTTCATCAAATAAGGCAATTGCTCTGTCAGGATTTGCAAGTTTTTTTAATCTGTTAATATAATATTCATTTGCAAGAGCAGTATATGCTATAGCCTCTGCTTCAGCAAAATCTGAGATATTCCCAGCGTTTATTTTTTTTCTTTTTAAATTTTGAAATTGCTTCATAGTTATATATTAGCAATGACGACATCTCATATTTTCATCAGAAAATATGTCTTCTGAATTACATTCTAATATGGCATAATCCAATAAAATTCTTATAGCTTTAGATACGTCATCTAAATCAAATTCTGCTACTTTTGATTCTACCCATTCTAGTTGTTCGTTTTCTATGCTAATATCAAATTTGATTTTTTCAGACATGAAATATCCTTTTTTTATTTCAATCTAGTATACATGAAACATATACATAAAAATAAATTTTTTTTGCTTATATTTTTATTTAAAGCTTAAATCTATAATTTTATGATCATTCTTAAATGGAAGAGATGGCAGTTTGTTTTTATTAAAATATTTTACATCCTTACATTCTTCCCCTATCTTTATGGGACCTTTTATATGTTTGGTTAAATAGGATAAAACTATCACTCCTGAATCTTTATTAAGGTTCGCATCCAATAATTTTAAAACTTTTATTTTAACATTGGTTTCTTCATAGACTTCTCTTATGATTGCTTTTTCTGGAGCTTCCCATTTATTTATATAACCAGCGGGTAAACTCCATTCATTATAAAAAGGCATAATATTTCTTTTGACTAATAAAATTTCGTTGTCTTTTTGTACTACGGCAAGCACTGCAATTTTTGGATTCAAAAAAACATATTTGTCGCAATCAGGGTTAGGGCATAAATTATTTATATTTTTATTGTTGTCTATTTTTCCGCCACATTTGTTACAAAACATAAATTTTGTTACCAATCAAATGAATATATGTGATAATTATCTTACAATTATACTATTTAAAGAATGATGGATTTCTTATGGAAAACAATGTTTTAAGAAAAATACCCAGTATACAAAAAATTTCTGAAAGTAAGCGTTTTATTGAATTATGTAAAATATTTCCAAGGCATATAGCTATTAATGAAATGAGATTAATTTTGGATAGTATACGTAAATCAAATAAAAATAATATTTCTATAGATTTGTTACTAAATACTTTAGATAAAAATCTTAAAGAATTGATTTCTGCTCAACCTAGGAAAATAATTAATATGTCAGGAGTGATACTGCAAACTAATTTTGGTAGAGCTCCGCTTGCAAATTATGCGATAAAAGCTATGAGTGAAGCGGGTTTAAATTATACAAATTTAGAATTTGATCTTACTACTAATAAAAGAGGAGGAAGATTAAAGAAATTTAAAAATATTATTAATCGATTAACTAATGCTGAAGATGCTATTGTTGTGAATAATAATGCAGCTGCAGTATTTTTAGGATTAAAAGCTTTATGTAGAAATAAAAACGTTTTAGTTTCACGTTCTGAATCGATAGAAATTGGAGGAGGATTTCGGGTTCCAGACGTTCTTGAAGAAAGCCAGGCTATTCTTGTAGATGTAGGGACAACAAATAAAACCTATGTTTCGGATTATGAATCTCACATAGATGAAAATACTGGAGCAGTGTTATTAATTCATCAAAGTAATTTTGTGATAGAGGGTTTTACTCATAAACCTGATATAAAAGAAATTGTGCAAATGGCACATAAACATAAAGTACCTGTATTTTATGATCTGGGTAGTGGAAGTATGATAAATACTGAGGAATTTTCAATTCAGTATGAACCTACTGTAAAAGATGCGATAAATGACGGAGTGGATTTAATATTTTTCTCTGGTGATAAATTAATAGGCGGACCTCAATCAGGCATAATAGCAGGTAAAGAAAAATATGTTAAATTAATAGAAAAATATCCTCTTACAAGAGCTTTGAGGTTAGACAAAGTACTTTTGGCTGGTTTGATTTCAACTTTGCAGATGTATGTAACTGAATCATATATAGATATACCTATTTGGAATATGATTTCAAAATCAAAAGAAGATATGTTAATAATAGTTAGAAATTGGAAAGATAAATTAGATAATTATGAATTTTTACATATTGAAGAATCTAAGGCAATGATAGGTGGTGGTAGTATGCCTGAACAACACGTAAGTTCTTATTCATTATCAATTGATTTTGATACTTTGAATATTAGTGCTAGCGAATTCAGTAAAAAAATGATTAACAAACCTACTCCATTGATTGGCAGAGTTAAAGACAATAAATTCATTCTTGATCCTAGAACATTGTTAGAAAATCAGGATAAAGAAGTGTTTAAGTTGCTAGAAGAGGAATTAAAATTAATTAATTAGTTTATTTAAAGTTTCTGCTACGTAGTCAATGTCTTTTTTGGTAAGTCCATAATGAGGAACAAATCTCCATCTGTTGGTTTCAGCTCCTCCATTAATACCTTTTTCTTTTAATTTTTTGAATATTTCCCCAGGATTGTCAGCATTTATATTGAAGAAAACCAAATTTGTTTCAACAGGTTCAGGAGTTATATTTTCAATTTCTGACAATTTTTCATGCATATATTTTGCAAGATCATGATCTCTTTTTATACTTTCTTCATAATTATTTAAAGCTACTATTCCTGCGGCAGCCAAAATCCCCGCCTGCCTGGTTGTACCACCAATAGTTTTCCTCCATTTCCGTACTTTCTGTGTAAATTCATAATTTCCTAAAACCAATGACCCCACAGGAGCACCTAATCCTTTTGACAAACAAAATTGTATTGTATCTATATTTTTAGTTAAATTTTCCGGTGTGGTTTCTAATGCAACGGCAGCATTAAATATCCTTGCTCCATCTAAATGAATTGGTATATTGTTTTTAGATGTTATTTTATATATTTCATTAATATCATTGGGACTTAAAGGTTTCCCTCCGCAACTATTATGAGTATTTTCAATTGCTAATAATTTTGTGGGTGCTAAATGTTCGTCATATTCTTGAATTTCAGATTTAATTTGATTTATATTTAACATCCCCCTTTCGTCGGTGTCTACTATAGCAGGAAAAATTCCACCAAGTGAAGAGATTCCACCTAGTTCGTTTGTATATATGTGTGACTTATTTCCTATAATTACCTGATCACCTCTTTGGCAATGTGCCAACATAGACAAAAAGTTACCCATTATTCCACTTGATACAAATACTCCAGATTCCTTATTAAACATTTCAGAGGTCATTTTTTCTAACTTATTTACAGTAGGATCTTCTCCAAAACCATCATTTCCAACTTCTGCTTCATACATAGCTTTCCGCATTTCAGGGGATGGTAATGTATATGTGTCAGCTCTTAGTTCTATATGAGTTTTTTCTTGAAATTGATATGGATCAGAATTAGGCAAATTATAATTCCTCTAAACTTAATTCTATAATATTTAAAGCATCATCTATGTCATTTGCTTCAATGCCGTAGTGTGTAGCAAATCTCCATCTTGAACCTGCATTACCACCTAACAATCCTTTTGAAGATAATTTGTCTGCTAATTTCTGAGGGGAGGGTAAGTCAATTGAGAAAAATACCAGATTTGTTTCTACATCTTCTACATTTAATTGTGGGAATTTCTTAAGCCCTTTTGTTAATTTAGTTGCATTTTTATGATCCTTTGATATTTGAGCATAATGATTATTTAATCCAACTATACCAGCAGCAGCAATAATTCCAGCCTGTCTCATACCTCCTCCTACCATTTTTCGCCACTTTCTTGCTTCTTGAATATATTTTTCACTCCCTACAATTACTGATCCGACAGGAGCACCAATACCTTTTGATAAGCAGAATGTGAGTGAATTAACACTTTTTGTTAGTTCAGATACCGGCATTTCCAATGCAACTGATGCGTTAAATATTCTTGCTCCATCTATATGAAGTGCTACTTCGTTATCGTCACAAATTTTCTTTACTGAATCTATATATTCTTTTGATAATGTTTTTCCACCAGCAGCATTAGCTGTATTTTCAAGTGCAACTAATTTAGTTGGGGCTCTGTGAACATTAAGCGGTTCAATACTTGCCTCTATTTCATCTAAATCTAGTTTACCTTCAGAATCGTTTTTTAGTACAGTTGGGAATATTCCCCCAAGTGCTGCTATTCCTCCAGCTTCGGCTCTATAAATATGACATTTATCACCCACTACGATTTGATCTCCTCTTTGGCAATGTGCTAAAACTGATACTAAATTACCCATTGTTCCGCTTGTAACTAAAACTGCAGCTTCTTTTCCAAACATTTCAGCACTAAGTCTTTCTAATTCGTTTACAGTGGGATCTTCTCCATATACATCATCTCCTAGCTTGGCATCAAAAATTGCCTGTTTCATTTCTGGAGAAGGAAGTGTAACGGTGTCGCTTCTGAAGTCTATCATTTAATTCTCGCTTTTTTTTAAGTAATCTAAAATTTTATTTTTGTTAATTGTGATACTATCTTTATTTTTTCGCAACTTTATTTCTAGTAATTTTTTTTCTTCTAATTTTTTACTTATTGTAATTCTTATAGGGAAACCTAATAAATCAGCATCGGAAAATTTCACACCAGCACTTTCATTTCTGTCATCTAACACAGTGCTGAAACCAGATTTTTTTAATAAATTATAAATTTCTTGAGAATATGCTTCTACTTTAAGATCATCTATATTTAGGGCTGTAATTATTATTCTATACGGTGATATGGATTTAGGGAAAATAGGTCCTTTTTCATCATGGTTTTGTTCTATTATTGCCGCAAGTAATCTTCCTGTCCCAATTCCGTAACACCCCATTTCTATTGATTCTCTTATTCCTGATTCGGTCAAAAACTTTGTATTAAATTTTTCAGAATATACGCTTCCAAGTTTGAATATATGGCCAACTTCGATTGCTTTTTTAGTATATAAATCATTATTGCATTTTAGGCATTTTGCTTTTTCAGGGAATTTGGCAATATCTGTTACTATATCTGCTTTAAAATCGATATTAAGATTAATATTAGAAATATGGTAATTTTCTTTATTTGCACCAGCAACAAAATTATTTCCTTTTTCTAATGAATCGTCAGCAATTGTATAAATATTTTTATTGATTGGAGATGCAGATCCTGAGGGGATATGATGTTTTTCAAGGGTAGCCTGACTGGCAGGTTTGAAATCGGCTGTACCTAAGGTCCTTGCTAATTTTAGCTCGTTAACTTCGTAATCACCCCTAATGACAACACATATAAATTTATTGCTGGTTTCGTAAAACATGGATTTAATTGTTTTATAATCAGGAATATTTAGAAATTTACATAGATCAGGAATAGTTTTGATATCTGGGGTTGAAATTTCTTTTTTTTCATTATTTGTTTCATCTATAAATTCAGTTTTTGCAAATATTGCTTTTTCGGTATTTGCTGCATAATTGCAATTATTGCATAATACCACAGTGTCTTCCCCTGATTCTGAAATAGCTACAAATTCATGAGAATCTTTCCCGCCAATAGCTCCGCTGTCAGCTTCGATTTGAATTACTTCAAGCCCACATCTTTCATATATATTATTATGTAAAGACATTTTCATAAGGATTTCTTTTGATGTTAATGATTTGTTTTGTAATTTAGTCAATAATTTATGACTACGTCCTCCACGTAGTGTTTTATTTTCCTTAATAA
>CATLOZ010000056.1 GCA_950054395.1 uncultured Chloroflexota bacterium | reverse complement strand
AAAAAACTACAGATGAAAATATCCTCATAGATACATCTCCTGATCTACGCCAACAACTTTTAAGACATAAAATAAAAAAAATTAACAGAATTACAGGAGAAGTAATTTCTGAATTAGATTCTATATCAATTTATCCGGCGAGCCATTTCGTAACTAAAGAAGAAAAACTCAGACTGGCAATGAAAGGTATTCAAAAAGAATTAGATGAAGAATTAATTAAACTAAACAATGCCGGAAAAGCAATTGAATCAAACCGATTAAAAACCAGGACTATATTTGATCTTGAAATGATGGAATTAAATGGGTACTGTTCAGGAATTGAAAATTATTCAAGGCACTTAGATCAAAGGAAAAAAGGTACCAGGCCTTATACATTATTAGATTATTTTAGTAACGATTTTTTAATATTTATTGATGAGTCACATATGACTATCCCTCAAATGAGGGGAATGTACAAAGGGGATAAATCTAGAAAAGATACTTTGGTTGAATATGGATTCCGATTGCCTTCTGCATTAGATAACAGACCACTCAAATACGAGGAATTTAATTCTATCGCCAACCATATTATTTATGTATCTGCAACTCCAACTGAATATGAATTAAAAGAAAGTAATAATATTGTCGAACAAGTAATAAGACCGACCGGATTACTAGATCCAATAATTGAAGTAAGGCCAACTTTAAATCAAATAGATGATCTTATTAGTGAAATAAAAAATAGGATCAGTAAAAAAGAACGAACACTTATTACTACACTAACTAAAAGAATGGCCGAAGAATTATCTGATTACATAGAAAGTGCTAATATTAAAACACATTATTTACACTCTGAAATTGATACATTATCAAGAAGTCGGATTTTAACTGAATTCAGAACTGGTATATACGATGTAATAGTTGGAATAAATTTATTAAGAGAGGGATTAGACCTTCCAGAGGTAAGTTTAGTAGCAATTTTTGATGCAGACAAAGAAGGATACCTAAGATCCTCATCTTCGTTAATTCAAACAATTGGAAGAGCCTCAAGAAATGATGCAGGCAAGGTAATCATGTATGGTGATAATATAACCAAGTCTATGAATATTGCTATATCAGAAACAAATAGAAGAAGAAGCCTTCAGGCATCATATAACAAAAAAAATAATATTACTCCTAAATCAATCATTAAAGAAATAAGAGATATAAATGAAAGAATAACTAAAAAGGAAGAAACCATAAATATCAAAAATGTAAATATAAAAAATTTAGAAGATCAGCTCACTGAATTTAATTTACAAGAATTAGAATCCAAAATGTATGAATTTGCAGAAAAACTTGAATTTGAAAAAGCTGCAAAAATAAGAGATTATATTAATAAAATGAATAACTAATATTTCATTTATGTGTATATATGTATTACAATAGGTCTTAATTATAAATTAAAGTTAAATAAATGAGCACAAAAAATCTATTAAACGAAAAACTAATATACGAAGCCTTAAGAGATGTTTATGACCCTGAAATACCAGTTAATATCGTTGACCTTGGTTTGGTTTATGGAGTTGATATAGAAGAATCAGATGTTAAAGTAAAAATGACTCTTACCTTTGCAGGCTGCGGAATGGGTCCATATATTGCTCAACAAGCAGAATGGAGAATTGCTGAAATTGATGATGTTGATGATGTTGAAGTCGATATTGTATTTGAACCTCCATGGAATCCAGAGATGATTAGTGAAGAAGGCAAAAAAGAATTGGGTATTGATTAAACTTTAATATGAATAGAAACCCAATAAATCAAAAAAATCTAGATCAAGCAAAATCAAAAATACAAGGACTGAAAAAACAATTTGAGCAAAGAAAACAACTTGCAAATGCTTTAGAACCAATAAAAACTAAAATTGGGGTTTATAGTGGAAAAGGAGGGGTGGGGAAAACTTCTGTAACTATTAACCTTGCACTTTCATTAACTAATCTAGGTTATCGAACCGGAATTTTTGATGTGGACATAGATTGCCCTAACGTAACAAAAGCCCTGGGAATAAATATCAAGCCTACAGTTGATAAACAAGATAAAATGATACCTCCAGAACAACATGGAATAAAAGTAATGTCTATGGGATTTTTTCAAAAAACCGAAGATGAAGCTATAATTTTTAGAGGTCCCATGATACACAATGCAATAAATCAACTTTTATCAGGAACTAATTGGAGAGATATAGATATTTTACTAGTAGACCTCCCTCCAGGTACATCTGATGCACCGCTTACTGTTATGCAAACTTTAGATTTAGATGGATTTGTAGTTGTAACAACACCTCAAGAATTAGCAAAACTAGACGCTATAAGATCAATAAATATGATAAAAAAACTTAATCATAATATATATGGGATAATAGAAAATTTCACTGGAGAATTTTTTGGTACAGGAGCAGGGAAGGAAATATCAAAAGAAATGGAAATAGATTTTTTAGGAAATATTCAAATGAGAAAAAGTTATAGTGCTCCTGGTAAAATTGCTTACCTTGAAGATCTTGAAGCAAATCATGAATATAATAAAATTTCAAATAATTTAGTGCAAAAACTAAAATAAATTTATCTGGATTCTTTAATTCTACTTTTTCTATCTGAAAGACCTCTTAAGTAATAAAGTTTCGCTCTTCTTACCTTGCCTTTTCGAATAACTTCAATTGAATCTATGGAAGGGCATTGATATGGAAAAGTTCTTTCAACACCGAAATTTTGATCTGCTTTCCTTACTGTGAAAGATCTGCCTATACCTGATCCTCGAATCTTAATGACAACACCTCTGAAGCTTTGAATTCTAGTTCTTTCTCCTTCAGTTACTTTAACATCAACTTTAATGGTATCACCAGATTTAAAATCGTATATTTCTTCAGATTTTTTTTTAGTTATAGTTTTTGCCATCTTCTTTTTAAATAAATTAATAACATTGTAATCAAGAGGGATATATTATCAGCGAAATTTAATGTATTCAATAAGAATTAGGATTATTTTTCAATAAATTTTAATTTAAATAAGATCTGGGCGTTTATTTTTAGTATTTTCGTATGACTTTTGTTTACGCCAATCAAATATTTTTTTATGATTACCAGAAAAAAGTATCTCTGGAACTTTAATTCCCTTAAATATTTTAGGTTTAGTATATACGGGATATTTCAACATTTTATTTGTTAAAGAATCCGATTCTATGGATTCTGTATTACCTATAACACTCGGAATCATCCTTGCCACAACTTCGATTAATATAGCAGTAGGTAATTCACCTCCAGATAATATATAATCACCAATACTAATTTCATCTGAAACTAAATTACTCACAATCCGCTCATCAACACCTTCATACCTTCCTGCAATTACAATAATATCTTTAAATTTACTTAAACTTTTCGCCTTCTCTTGATTTAAGATTTCCCCCTGAGGGCTCATTAAAATTACAGGACAGTTATCTAACAAATTATCAGATTTGATTTTATTTACCCCTTGGAAAATTGGTTCTGGTTTAAGCACCATACCAGCACCTCCGCCATAAATAGTGTCATCAACTTGCTTATATTTTCCTATGCCAAAATCTCTTAAATCGTAATAATTTAAACTTAAAAGTTTATTCTGGATAGCTTTCTTTATTACTCCTTGGGTTAAAGCATTTTTAATTAATTCAGGAAATAATGATAGTGTATGAATAATCATTCTAACCTCTGTTTTTAATGTTTTGTATTACCATTAATAAGTTCAATTGCATGTTTTAATAGAGGATAAACTATCTGTAAATTTTCTGTAACAGCTTTAACACTTCCAGGCAAATTAACAATTAACTTTTTTGATTTAACTCCTGCTACAGATCTGCTTAAAGAAACATAATCAGAATTAGAATAATTTTTGACTCTCATTAATTCTGGAATACCTGGAATTTCATAATCAATAATTTTTTTTGTTGCCTCAGGAGTGACATCTCTTGGCCCTATTCCTGTACCTCCTGTTGTCAAAATTAAATTCAAATCGTCAATCTCAAGCCATTTATCAAGTACTGAAATGATTTTATCAATATCATCAGATACAATTTCTTGTCCAAGCAAAATATTTTCTTTCCCCATAAATTTAACAATTTCCGGACCACTCAAATCTTTTTTTGCATCCAAATTAGAAGTATCGCTAATTGTTACAACAATATATTTCATCACTCTCCCTTTTAATATATTTATTATATAAAAAAAAGAACTTAATTTACCTTGCAAATTAATTTGTTTATTTGTAAAAATCTCATCATATTTATCAATTATAAGTGGTTCTAAACTTTGAATTCATTCCATATTCCCGTATTGTCAGGAAAAATTATTGAATATTTATATTTAAAAAAACCAAAAACTACGGTATTTGATTGTACCATTGGTGAAGGTGGGATAAGTAAAGAAATAATAAAACATAGCAATGATATAAATATTATAGGAATAGATACTGATTCTGTAATTTTAAAATTAGCAATGAATAATTTACACAATTTTAAACAAATTAATTATATTCATGATAATTATTCGAATATAATTAAAATAGCAGAAGATCAAAAAATTAATGAAATTCATAATATAATTTTTGATTTTGGCTTGTCTAATTATCATCTCCAGGAATTAAATAGAGGATTTAGTTACAACAGTAACAGTAAATTAGACATGAGATTTGACACCCAAAAGAACAATTTAACAGCATATGAAATAATAAATAAATATTCAAAAGAAAAACTTATTAAAATATTATCAACAAATGCTGATTTCCCCATTAATAACCATTCAAAAAGATTTGTAGATCACATAATAAAAAACAGACCAATTAATACTGGCGAAAATCTTATGTCAGTGTGTAAAAGTTTTTTCAAGAAAATACCGTATAAAAATATGATCAAAATTATCGCAAGAGTATTTCAGGCCATAAGAATAGAAGTTAATCAAGAATTTGAAAATATTAAATTAGGATTAAAATCATCACTTGAAATAATTGGAATCAATGGAAGAATTTTTACATTAACCTATCATTCCTCAGAAGACAGGTTGGTAAAAAACATTTTCAAAGAATATCAAAAATCAATTCATTGTAACAATAAAAAATTTGATTTGGTCAATAAGAAAGTAATTAAACCGGAATATAAAGAACAACAACAAAATCCTAGCAGCAGAAGTGCAAAATTAAGAATTATTGAGAGATTAACGTAAATGGAATATAACATCGTTACAGTTATAGATATCGGAACTACCAAAATTGCCACTATAGTTGCACAATATTCCAAATCAGGATCAATAGAAATACTAGGACATAGTGTTGTTCCATGCAAAGGACTTAGCAAAGGAAATGTTGTTGATGTTGCAAAAACGTCTGAAGGGATAAGCCAATCAATAAGTATTTTAAAACAATATTATAATTTAAATATAAAATCAGCTTTTTTAAGTATAACCGGATCGCATGTAAATTTTGAGGACAGGTGGGACAAATTAAATTCCATTGGTAAATCCGGAGTAATTACAAGAGAAGATATTATCAAAAATCCTTTAAATCAGATTGATAAAAATATTGCAAACAAATCTATTTTACATACCATTCCTATAGGTTATTCTGTAGACGGATCTGATGAAATTTTAAATCCAATAGGAATGCATAGTACAAATCTGTCTGTTAAAACTCATATAATTTCAGCTTCTCCTTCCGCAGTTACAAAATTAATTCAAGCTGCAAATGAATCTAATATTCAATCAGACGGACTTATACTAGAACCTCTAGCCAGTTCTCATTCTGTAATAAATGAAAGCGAAAAAAACGATGGTGTTTTAATGATAGATATTGGAGGAGGAACAACGGATTTAATGTTTTTTAAAAATAAAACTGTTGAATACACTGCAGTTATTCCAGTTGGAGGGTTTCATTTTACAAATGATATAGCAAGCACTTATCAAATTGATTCCAGAGAAGCAGAATATATCAAAATCAAATATGGGTCAGCTACAACAAATATAAAAAATAACTTTGTTCAAGAAATAGAAATGAAAAGCAAATTATCTCCAGAACCAATAAAAGTCTCTCATACAGAATTAATACGATTAACAAGGGAAAGAGCAGAAGAGTTAGTAAAATTAATAAATATCAAAATAAAACCAATAGATTTTGAAAATAACCCCAAATATAAAATTGTTATTACTGGTGGGACAAGTAATCTGAATGGATTATCTGATCTTATAGCAAGAAATATCACATCCAATGTTAGAATAGGAAAGCCTAAAATAGGTTTGAATAATCTTGTTAAATTCAAAAATATACCAGAAGAACTGAAAAATCCACGATTTTCTACTGTTCTAGGTATGGCCCTTTGGGCAATAGGCGGTATTTTAAATGAAACTTCAGATTCTAGTTTTGAACCAGAGAAAATTCAAAAAAATGACCCGTATACCTATTCCCTTAATACTCAGTTAGGGTTTTTAATTAATATTCTTAAAGATTTTTATAATAATGTAAAAAAAATTAGCCAGCAGATAATAAAAAATATAATTAAAGGAGATTAGCAATGATAAGTAATGAAACAATAGGTGCAGCAAAAATTAAAGTAATAGGTATAGGTGGTGGTGGTTGTAATGCTATTACAAGAATGTATAAAGAAAGGCTGGTCGGAGTTGATTATCTTGCATTAAATACAGATGCTCAATCATTATTAGGCTTAGATATTCCTTCTAGTATCCGAATAGGAGAAAAATTAACAAAAGGACAAGGAGTAGGTGGCGACCCTGTAAAAGGGACAGCATCAGCTGAAGAATCAGAAGCTGAAATACAACAACACTTATTGGGAGCTGATATGATTTTTGTTGCTGCAGGCATGGGTGGAGGCACAGGCACAGGTGCTGCTCCAATTGTTGCTAAAATTGCAAAAGAATCAGGAGCATTAGTTGTGGGAGTAGTCACCAAACCTTTTGACTTTGAAGGTGCGAGAAGAGCAAAAGTTGCTGAAGAAGGAATAAATGAATTAAGAAAACATTGTGACACTTTGTTAGCTATTCCAAATGAAAGATTAAGTATTATATGTGAAGAAGAAATTACAACTGAAAACGCATTTAGAATGGCTGATGATGTCCTAAGGATTGGAATACAATCAATAGCTGAAATTGTAACTACAAGAGGGGAAATAAACACAGATTTTGCTGATGTAAATGCTATTATGAGAAATGCTGGTCCTGCATGGATGTCAATTGGTTACGGGTCTGGTGAAGATCGAGCTCTTGAAGCAGTAAGACAAGCACTATCAAATCCATTACTGGATATGACTATAGATGGAGCAACAGGTGTTTTATTTAATATTGTTGGTGGGACAGATCTGAAATTATCTGAACTAGAAATAGCTGCTAATGAAATCAATAAACTTGCTCATCCTACTGTAAATATGATATTTGGAATGGGAACAGACGAAAAAATGAATAGCGAAATCCGAGTAACTATTATAGCTACTGGTTTTGACACACCAGGATCATTAATTGATACAGAAGAAAATTACGAAGGTTACCTAAATGAAGTTCAGAATGAAGAAGTGGACGGAATATTTAGCCCTCTAGATCTTCCTCCATTCTTACGAAAATATACTAATGCAAAAAGTGGATAAGTAATTTAAAAAGACAAATAAAAAAAATAAAAAATGCCGCTAATAAAGCGGCATTTTTTATTGACACATATCTAGATATAGTGGTAAATTCATGTCTCACACCCCATATATGGTAGTTAAAATAAAAAAACATGATTTGTCTTTATTGTGATTCAACAACATCCAAAGTTGTAGACTCGAGAGAAATATCAAAAGGTATAAGAAGAAGAAGAGAGTGCCTGAAGTGCAACAAAAGATTTACTACTTATGAAATTATACAAACAAAATCAGTAATAGTTACAAAATCTGATGGACGAGTTGAACAATTTGATGAAGAAAAAATATGGAACAGCTTAAATAAAGCTTGTGCAAAAAGACCGATATCTAATAAATCTTTAAATAAAATAATATTAGATATTGAATCAGAAATAGAATTTTCTGGTAAAAATGAAATTAGTACCAAAAAAATAGGTCGGAAAATCATGGGAGAACTGGAAGATTTGGACAGAGTAGCATACATAAGATATGCAAGTGTGTACAGAGAATTTGAAAACATAGAATCATTTACAAAAGAAATTGATTCTCTTTTATCGAGTGAAAAAAATAAAAGTAAATTAAAATAACGGAGATAATATTATGGTAACTAAAGAAAACGGTTTGTTTACTGCAAACGCTCTCAAAGTGCTTGAAAAAAGATACTTATTAAAAAATTCAAATAATGAAATCATAGAATCTCCGCGTGAAATGTTTATCAGAATATCTAAACATTTAGCAAAACAAGAAGAACAATATGGAGCAACTAAAGAGGAAATAAAAACATGGGAAAATAAATTTTTCAATCTTATGTGGGATTTAGATTTTATGGCAAATAGCCCTACCCTAATGAATGCCGGAACAGGCTATGGTACTCTAAGTGCATGTTATGTACTTGATATAGAAGATAGTATGCAAGGAATAATGACAGCCGCATCTGAACAAGCAATGATAGAAAAATTTGGTGGGGGGATAGGATTCTCATTAAGTGATATACGTCCATTAGGCGACAAAATAAAAACAACTCACGGGAA
>CATLOZ010000055.1 GCA_950054395.1 uncultured Chloroflexota bacterium | reverse complement strand
AAATAAATGGGAAATACTAAATAAAAAATATAAAGAAAATGAATTATTTACAGATCTCCAATTAAATGGCCCTTTTAAATATTGGGAACATAATCATATATTCAAAAATAAAAATAATAAAACTATTATGTATGACATAATAAATTACAATTCGAAATTTAAATTATTAGACAAAATATTTATTTTTCATTTAATATTTAAATTTGTTTTTTACTACTGGAAAAAAAGAATCCTTGCTATATTCTAAAATAAATTGTTAGATATATATAATTAATAAAATAATTGAACTAACAAATATAAAAAATATTAAAAGTTATGAAATAAAAAAGAGAGTTTCATATGTCTATAATAAAAAATGAATACTACAATAAACTTGGAATCAGAAGAGTAATAAATTGTGCTTCATATCTCACAATGCTTGGTGGAAGCATTATGCCAAAAGGTGTAATAAATGCTATGGAAAAAGCATCTGAATGGTTTGTTGACATGAAAGAATTAAATATGGCAGCAGGAGAAGTGATTGCTGAATTCACTGGTGCAGAAGCTGGTCTTGTAACTGCAGGTGCTGCATCAGCATTAATGCTACAAACTGCAGCTTGTATAGCCGGATCAAATCCTAAATATATAGACCAACTACCAAATACTGACGGATTAAAAAATGAATTTATAATTCACAGATCTCACAGAACAAATTATGATCATAACTATAGAAATGCAGGAGCAAAATTAATAGAAATTGGAAATACTGGTGGAACAAATGAATGGGAACTTGAATCAAATATTAATGAAAAAACTGCTGGAATAATTTATGTATATGGGCCAAAGCAAGGTGGTGCTATTGAAATTGAAAAAGTCATCGAAATAGCAAACAAACATTCAATACCTGTTATAGTAGATGCTGCTGCATTATTACCCCCTCCAGAAAATTTAAGACGATTTATTTCTATGGGTGCTGATATGGTTGCGTACAGTGGCGGGAAAGGATTAAGAGGACCTCAATCGACAGGAATTTTGTGTGGCAAAAAACATTTAATTGATGCTGCTTTTTTACACTCCGCACCAAACAATGAAGGAATCGGGAGAGTTTCCAAAGTATCAAAAGAAGAAATTATAGGATTAGTTACAGCTCTAGAAATTTTCATTGATACAGATCATTCTTTAATTATGAAAAAATGGGAAAATGATTGTAATATAATTTCTGATTCCATCAAAAGTGTAGATAGCCTTACAGTAACATTTACCAAAGCCCCAAGTAATCCTGAGGATATAAATGATGAAGAAGCTACACATCCTTATTTAATAATCTCTTCAAAAAATCACAGCGATAATGAAATTGAAGAATTACTTGCCGAAGGGAATCCTTCAATTAGAGTAAGAAATGGTTTTGATACAAATGGAGTAAAAATATTTACATCTAATTTACAGGAAGGGGAAGCAAAAATAGTAACACAAAAAATAATAGATGCCCTAAGCTGACAAATGCTGTAAATACTGATTCACATAATCAAATCCTATGGAATCAATAAAAGCATCCTGTAAGCGTTTGGTTATTTTACCAGGTATATCTCCCTTTCCAATTTGCCTGCCGTTAACAGTTCCAACAGGAACGATGCAAAAACTTGTTGAAGTAATAAAAATTTCATCAGCAGTAAAAGCATCATAAGTATCAAGATCTTTTTCAGTTAATGTCATACCTAAACCTTTAGCTAATCCCATCGCATCAGATCTACCTATGCCAGCTAATACAAATTGTTCTCTGGGAGTAAAGATTTCATTATTTTTTACAATAAAAATATTTGCTCCTGAACCTTCTGTAATATTCCCATTTTTATCAAGTAAAACTGCTTTAGCATTTTTATCAATATTATGTACTTCTAAATCAGCCATAGTGAAATTAATATATTGATTAACTTTTGCCCTAGGGCTTAATGCATCATGAGCTGTTCTTCTGACAGATGAAAAGATGATAGGCATACCCGAATCATAAAAATTTGCTCTTTGTTTAAATGGAATATTAGTACAATGAATAATAACATTCGGTACGTTTTCTCCCTGTTTATTAACGGCCCCTCTGGTAATTCTTAAAAAAATCCAATAATCTTCATTTTTATCTAACAGCGGAACATTCATATCCAATAATTGTTGTGAATATTTAATGAGTTCTTCTTTTGTATAAGGGGATTTAATTTGCATATAATTTAAAGACATAAAAAATCTATCTACATGCTCTTTTAATTTATAAACTTTTCCAGAAAATGTTCTTGCAGTATCGAAAACAGCATCGCCAGATGTAAATCCTTTATCATGTATAGGAATCACCGCATCTTTATCTGTGACAAATTCACCATTTATAAATGTATATAAATCTTCTATATTTGGCATCATGACCCCTCTTATTTTTTAATGATTATACTTCCTTTTATAATGAAAAAGATAGTGTTGGATTATTCCACTATATCTACCAAAATAATTTTGCCCCCATTTTCGTTTATTAATTAATGACATTTTTTTATTTAATCCATAATCTTCAATTAATAATCTTTCCACCCATAAATCAACTGGAAATGCATTGTATTTTTTTAAAGAATATATCAAAACGCAATTTGCAACCTTATCTCCAACACCTGGGAAAGTTAATAAAAATTCTAGTGAATCAATATAATCTTTATCATAAAAATCTGATAACAAAGTTTTATTATCTTTAATAATTTTAGAAGTTTTCAGTATATATTTAGCTCTATAGCCCAAGCCAAAAGATTTCATCTCAAATTCTGTAAGGTCTGCAATTTGCACAGGAGAAGGGAATGAATATCCAATCATTTCATCAAGAGTATATTTACGGCCCAATTTTTTACATAATAAATGAAGAGTGTTAGAAATTTTAGGAACATTTGACCATGCAGAAATAATAAAAGAAATCAAACATTCCCATGGATCTTGATTTAAAACTCTCATTCCTTTAAATTTCTGATAAGCTATACTTGATAATTCATCATCGAAATTCTCAAATATCACATCATATTTAATACTCAATCCAAAATAATCATAAATTTTATTTTGAGCTACCAAATCTTCACTGCAAACATATTCTAAAAAATTATTTTTTACACGTAATTTAAGAAATTTATTATCAATAAATCCATAATACCAATCTAATTTTTTTTCCCATCTAAATGCCTGCCCGCTAAATAATGATAATTCAAGATCTAATTTTTCTTTTAATATAATTTTATTCATTAATCTATGAAAAATCTGGTTCCAAAAATATTTTCTTTCCTCCAGGAAGAGCTTCCAAAAACATTTTTCCATAACGTTTTGATGTAATTCTCGAGTCTAACAGTAATACTTTTCCGGTATCTTTTTCATTTCTAATTAATCTACCAAATCCTTGTTTAAATTTTAAGATTGCTCTTGGTAATGCATACTCAATAAAAGGATTATCGTATTTAGCTGATCTTGCTTCAAATAACGGGTGTGTAGGAACATCAAATGGCAATTTTGTAATAATTAATAAGTCTAATGTACCGTCATCAATATCAACTCCTTCCCAAAAACTTAAAGTTCCTAAAATTAAAGACTTCGGATTTTTCTTAAATCTTTTTATTATTTGATAAGGATTTCCATCTACTCCCTGTGCTAATACATTTATATTATATTCCTCCAGCTTTCTTTTAAGACTTTTTTGAGTATTTCTTAATGACTTATAAGAAGTAAATAACACCATTGCCCTTCCATTTGAACTAAGCACGTTTTCAAAAATAATTTTATCTAATTCTTCCTGGTAATTATTGGCATTTGGTTCGGGAAACATAGTAGGTAGTAATATTTCTACAGAATTATCATAATCAAAAGGAGATCCAAAAGATTTTGCATGGTCTACATTCAAGCCAGTAGTTTGTTTCAAATGATTAAATTCATCATTAGAATTCAGAGTAGCACTAGTTAAAATAACTGATTTCACATTTTCAAATAAATTCTCGTTTAAAATTTTTGATACATTAATCGGTGCACTAAAAAAAACATGATTATTAAATTGTTCATTATTTTCTATCCAATAAACCATTTCATTATTAGATGATGTTAAAAATTCATCTAAATTATTTTTAGCTTCTTCCCAATTTTCAATCCATTGTTCAAATAAATCATTCCAATTTTCAAATTGAATTTTACTACCAGTAATTTTTTCTTTTAAATCTTTATAATATCTAATTAAATCAGATTTCAATTTATCTAATTTAAACTTCAATTCATTCCAATCATTCCTCACAAAATTTAATTCGGGAAAATTGGAATCAATATCAATTCTCAATGAATTATGTCCGGAATTTTTATTACCTTTTCCAATAACAATTTGATTGACAGATTTAAACAAACTTTTAGATTTTATGTTCAATTCTTCAATCGTATTAATCATTCTTTTTAATTTATCTTCTGCCTGAGCAAGGCCATCAGTATTTTTAAATTCTCGATTAATTAAATTTGCAATCATTTCAATCAAATCATATTTCCCATAATTAATTCTGAAAATATCTTTTAAATCTCTTTCATCTACTTTCCATCCTAAATGTTGCGAAGCCACATCTTCCAAATTATGTGCTTCATCAATTATCAACACATCATAATCCGGAATTACGCTATTTACTGATTTCAAATCTGTCATAAGTAAAGCATGATTAACAATTATGATATTACTAGATTCAGCTTTTTCTCTTGAATTTCTTAAAAAACAAGGTCCGTCAAAACCATAACAATTTATCTTATTCTTTGGAATAATTCTTCTCCAATAATTATTATTAACAAAATTACTTAAACCTAATTCTGATTTTTCTCCAGTTTCCGTTTTGGAAAGCCAAACAGCTATTTTAGCTAAAAATCTTGAATAATCCTGATCAATATCTTCCTCAACAAATTGATTTCCATAATTTTTTATACAAAGATAATTATCTCTTCCTTTTAATATGGAAAAATTTATTTCTTCTGTATCAGGATCTAATTCTGACAATATAGATTTAACTAAAGGTAAATCTTTTAAATATAATTGATCTTGTAAATTAATTGTATTAGTTGATACTAATACTCTTTTTCCAGTTTTTAATGCAAATATAGCTGCTGGTAATAAATAGGCCAAAGATTTTCCAACGCCAGTACCAGCTTCCAAAGCAGCAGAATGTTGATTTTTTATACAATCAGAAATTACTTTAGACATATCTAATTGCTGTTCTCTGTATGAAAAATTACTTAATACTTTATTTAAAATTTCACTGTTAGAAGAAAATATTTCCTGCAAAACATCATCTCCATAATTAAAATAATTTCCTTTTGTTTTTTCTTTAATATTATGTTTTGGAATTATTTCCATTGGGGAAAAAAATATATTATTTTTCAAATTAGGATCAGTTTCGTTTAAAACTGAATTAAATAAAAAAAACAATTCATTATCTTTTCCGGAAATTATATTACATATAGCTGTCTGTAATTTATTATCAAGATTTTTATACTTCTCTGATAATAATAAAAAGACTTCTAAAGTAAATTTTGAATCAGATAATGCTCTATGAGCATTTTGCTGATTTATATCTAAATAATTACAAATACTTCCAAGAGATAAATCTAATAAATCAGGTAACATTATTTGAGAAAATCTCCATGTATCTACAAATTTGTTATTTAATTTTAATCCTTCTTCAGATAAAAATCTAAGGTCGAATTCAATGTTGTGGCCAATGATAATAGAATCATCTAAAAAAGATTGAAATTCATCAACTATATCAACAAATTTCAATGAATTTAAAACATCATCATTAGAAATACCTGTTAAGTTTTCTATAAAATCACTAATTAATATCCCGGGATTAACAAGAGAATTAAATTCCTCGATTTGATTACCATTTGAGTCAGTTTTAACAGCTCCAATTTCAATTATCTTATCTTTTCCTGGTGACAATCCTGTAGTCTCAAGATCTAAAGATACTAAATTTTTTCCAAAATTATAATTCTTATTTAAAAGCATAAAATTCCTTATTCAGAATTATAATAATTCAAATCAAGTTCAATCCAAGCATTGTCAGATTGTAAAACAGGTTCTGAATAATTATTTTTCAAATTAAATACCAATTCCTGAACATTCTTAATCTCGTTATTAAATCTTGTACCATATAAACCTATGCCTGATTCAGAATGTGCATCAGTACCTGCAGTCATAACCAATTCGTTATTATTAGCCGCAATATATGCATATTTATTTTCAGCTAAATTATTTCCTCCATTTAGCACTTCAACTCCATCAACAAGTTTAAATAATTTATTTGAAGAAAATTCATCAACAGAAGGAATGTAATCCTTACCCTTATAAAGCAAATTCTGCTGATACTTCTCTTTTCCAAAAATCCTTCTTGCCGGATGTGCTGAAATCAAAAAAGCGCCATATTTATTAGCATAATCACGTAATAATTCCAAATTATGAGAGCCAGAATAATATTTATCAAATCCTATTGCAATAATATGCCCATAGTCAGTAGAAATTTCAATAGCTCGAAAAACTTTTAAGTTATATAAATTAAATATATCTTCTATTTGATTATTATTTTTTTCCCAAATACTACTATGCTCTGTAAGACATGCACCATTTAAATCTTTTTCATATATTTTTTTAGCAGCTTTTTCAACAGATAAATTACTATCTATACTTCCCATAATGGTATGCATATGTAAATCTAGAATCAATTTATTATTCTCCCTCGGTAAATATTTTTAATTTATTAATAATGGCAAAACAAAAATATTTAAAATCAAAAAACTTATAAATCCTATTACAACAGCCTTCAAATGTTTAATTACAAAATAACTAAATATAGTAACTAAAACTGCCATCGGAATTAAAAACAAATAATAATAAATTAAATTATTAATTGCTGAATAAATAAACCCAATTAAAAGTGTTACAACTGATACTGTTGGATAGATCAATAAGACACTTAAAAAAACAATTTTCGGATTTAATTTTAATCTTGCTTCAGGATTATTTTTTAACTCTATAAATGAGGCAGCTAAATATAAATTTACATATATAAATGACAGTAAAATACCTATAAATAATGAAGGAATCAATATATCTCTCATTTGTCCTCCCATGGGAAAGTTAATACTTTCTCAAATATTCGAGAATCTACAGTATTATAAATTTTCATTGCTTTTTCTTTATCATTAATTAAACAAAACAAACTAGGACCACTCCCTGATAAATGAAGATCATAACCTGTCTGTTGTTCCAAATTTTCTTTTATCTCTAATATCCCTGGATAAAGTTTATTTATATAATTTTCAAAAACGTTATAGCATTCTATAGATTCTAATAATAAAGATCTATTCTTAATTTGCTGAATTAATTGATCACAATATTTTCCATCTGTATATACATCTGGTGTTAACAAATCATAAGCAAGTTTAGTTTTATTTTTAATTTTATCTTTGTTATAAAAAATTAAAACTGCATCATTTATTGATATATCTATCTTTTTTGATTTTGAACCGGTTCCTGTTAAAAGATTAATACCGGGTGTGAAAAATAAATTAACATCAGAACCTAATTTCTCACCAGTTTCATATAACCATTTATCATCTTGTTCTATTCCCCACAAAGAACAAATTCCTTTTAAAAAATTTGAAGCATTGCTACTTCCTCCTCCCAATCCTGAATCAACAGGAATATTTTTTACAAGATTAACTTTTGCTCCAAAATTACCATATTTTTTTTGAAAGAATTCATAAGCTTGATAAATAATATTGTCTTCCACGGGCAAGTCTATATTAGAAACAATTTCAAAAGTATCAGATTTTTCAATTATAAGATCATCTGACAAATCTAAATTCACCGCTACAGATTTTATTTCATGAAGTTCATTATTATTTTTACCTAAAACTTCAAGACACAAATTTATTTTAGATGGTGATTTTATATTTATTTTATCTTTCATTTTTTTTAATAAAATTACTGATTGGATAAAAAATTTTTATCCAATCAATTGTATTTAAATTTTGTGGCCTTAAATTAGATTCAATTCCAACATCTTGTAATACTTTTGAAATTATTTCTTTTGATATTTTATTACCCATAGACAAACTATTTAAAATAGTTTTCCTTCTAGAGACAAAACTATTTGCTATAAAATTAAAAAAATCATGAATGTCACTCTTATTAATCAACGGTGATTTTCGTGGAATCAATTGTATGACTGCTGATGCTACTTTAGGCTCAGGATAAAAAGATTTTGAATTAACTTTAAAAAGAATTTTTGATTCAGAATATGTATCTATAATTGCAGATAAATAACCTCTGAATTTTGGGATTCCTGCAATTCTTTGGGCAACTTCTAATTGAACCATGACTATCATTATTTCAGGCTGAAAATCATTTTGTAAAAAATTCATTATGATTTTATTCGCATGGTTATAAGGTAAATTGCCTACTAATTTATAACTATTATTATTTTTTATTAATTCAGAAATATTTACTAATCTTGCATCCTGGTTAATCATTTCAACATTTTCATTTTTATATTTTTCTCTTAAATTCATAAACAAATTTTCATCTAATTCTATGCCATAAAATTTTAGGACTTTTTCAATAATCAAATCAGTTAAAGCTCCTCTTCCACATCCAATCTCTACCACAGTATCATCTTGATTCAAATCCAAAGATTTTATTATTCTATTTTTTATATTTTTATCTCTTAAGTAATGCTGGCCCAGAGATTTTTTAGCATATATACGTCTTTTCATAATTCATAGATAATAACATAACAATGTGTTTATTTATTTATTACAATTATCAAATAATTTTTATTACATTGTATTAGGGCCGGTAGCTCAGAGGTAGAGCAAATGACTCTTAATCATTAGGTCGAGGGTTCGAATCCCTCCCGGCTCAAAAATTATACAAAACAAATGAGGGGAAAATGGATTCAAAAATTAAATCAAATATAAATGCAACAATTAATATTATAGATACATGGATTCCTATGAAAATAAAATACTCAAATATTCCTGGGATTAATATATGTATCGCGCATAATGGAAAATCTTTATATACAAAAAGCATTCACAAGAAAAATCGTAAATTTAACAGTGAAGAAGCTATAAATGATTTATTAGAGAATTTTAGTCCAATACAGTTGGCCATGGTTCGTACAGATATTTTGAGGACAGTTGGTAGTTTTGATAGTGAATATGGACTCTTTACGGATATTCAACTTTGGTTGAAGGTTTTATTAGATGGTTGGG
>CATLOZ010000054.1 GCA_950054395.1 uncultured Chloroflexota bacterium | reverse complement strand
TCAGAAAATACTAAATTACCAATGATGTATATGCCTGATGCCATTTTATCATTGATTAAGTTAGCGCAAGCAGAAAAATCTCAATTAAAACATTTTGCAGATTTCAATGTTAATTCCATGAGTTTTACACCGGCTGATTTAGCTATAACTATAAAGAAAAGAATTCCAGAGTTTGAGATAAACTACAAAATTAATCCTATCTTACAATCTATTGCTGATTCTTGGCCTGATAAATTAGATGATAGTGTTGCTCGTAAAGAGTGGGGATGGAAACCTAAATATGATTTGGATAGTATGGTAGATGATATGATAATTAATTTAACTCAAAAGCTTAAAAGTTAATGTTTTATAAATGAGGTATTTATTATGGTTGGTAAAAATAATTTTAATAATAAAGTAGTTATTGTTACAGGATCTGCACAGGGGATGGGAAAGGCAGTTTCAAAAAAGTTTGGTGAATATGGAGCAAAAATTGTAATAAACGATGTTAATATAAATAATTTAAAATTAACAAAAAATGAATTTGTAAAATCTGGATTTAATGTTATTGCTTTAGCAGGTGATGTTACAAAATCAAGTGATGTTAAAAATATTGTGAATCAAACTATTGATCATTATGGACGAGTAGATATATTAGTAAATAATGCAGGAGTATTAAAGCCTACAAAAGTTGTTGAAATAGATGAAAATGAATGGGATTTTGTGGTGGGTGTAAATTTGAAAGGAACATTTTTATTTTCTAAAGCAGTGATTCCAATCATGCAATCCCGTAATTGGGGAAGAATAATTAATTTTTCTTCCTCAGCAGGTAAAAGTATTAGTACGGTTGGAGGAGCTCACTATACTGCTGCAAAAGCAGGAATACTTGGTTTTACCAGGCATTTAGCTAAAGAGACTGCAGAATATGGAATTACTGTAAATTCAGTATGCCCAGGATTAATTGATACTGAAATGGTAAGATCTACCATAGATGATGCCAGAGTTCAGGCTTATGCTGATAGTTTTCCAATCAATAGATTAGGGACAAGAGAAGAAGTTGCTGATTTAGTTATTTTTCTTGCTTCTGAAAATGCATCTTATATCACGGGTGCATCAATAGATATTAATGGTGGGGATTTGATGATTTAAATTTACCTTCCTATTGCATAGGCATCTCTTCGTGGATCTGCTCCAGCAGTTAAAGTTTTAAGTTTGTTATTTATTTGAATTGCACAAAGTCCGCCAGCAAGATATGATTTTTGATCCCATAATTCAATTTTATGGCCAAGATTAGATAAATTTTCAATTACATTTTCTTTTATATCATTTTCGCATCTTAAAACACCTGGCTCGTAATTATTAATTATGTTAGTTAAAGGGAAACTGTAGCTTGCAAATCTTGGAGCTTCAATTGCTTCTTGTGGGTTCATACCAAATTCAATTATGTTCATGAACAGTTGTGTCATAGCCTGAATTTGAACATCTAAACCTGGGGTACCTAGTATCAAGAAAGGTTTGTTATCTTTAAAAATCATTGCTGGATTTGGTGTTAATCTCGGTCTTTTCCCTGGCTTAATTGAAGAAGGATGAATAGGATCCATCCATGATTGGCTACCTCTGCCAGATATGCTTAATCCCAATTCTGGTATGTAATTGTTATATGCATCACTGGGTGTAGCGGAAAATGCATTACCCCATTGATCAACAACTGCAACATAACTAGTATCTCCTTCATTTGAATTTTTACTTGGTTGAGGTGTTTCTGAAAGTATAAAATCAGGATGTTGTTCTGATTGGTATTTAAATGGATTTCCAGGCTGTGGCATTTCAGTAAATGCAGAATTATTATTAATTAGCTTACTTCTTTCTTTCGCATATTCTTTAGATAACATTCCTTTAAGTGGAACATTTACAAAATCAGGGTCACCTAAATAAAAATGTCTGTCTGAAAAAGCTAATTTTATCGACTCAACTAGAGTATGGATGTAATTAGCTGAATTATGTTCCATATTATTTATATTTTTATTTTCAAGTAAGTTTAAAACCTCTATAAAAATTGGGCCCTGACACCATGCACCGCATGTGGCAATGGAATATTCTTTATATGTTCCAATTTCAGGTTTTTCTATTTGTACATTAAAATTTTCTAGATCGATGTTTGATAATAAACCTCCTTTTCTTTTGAAGAATTCAGCAATTTCTTTTGCTATTTCTCCTTTATAAAAAAAATCTCTAGTTTTTCTTATAGCCTTGAGTCTACCTTCGTTTTTATATTGACGTTCAATTTCTATTAATCTACTAAAAGTTTTGCCAAGTTGTTTTTGTGTTAAGATTTCACCTTCTTTTAATAGTTCTCCATTTTTAATTAATAATTTTGATAATTCAGGTGTTATTTCCATATCAGGTAAAAGATGAGCTAAGGTTCCTTGAATGACAAAACCTTTATTGCAAATTTCTAAAGCTGGAGTTACTACTTCTTCAAATGACATGGTTCCAAAATTTTCTATTGCAGTAAGCCAAGAATCACACGCTGCAGGTGTGACTGCTCTTTCAATTGTAGATGGGATTCCATTTTTTGAGTTTGATTTAAAATATTCTATTGATGCTAATTCTGGCCACTTTCCTACTCCACTGATTGTTGATATTTCATTGGATTTTGATGAATAAATCATAATCGGAGCTACTCCTCCAAAGCTTACCCAATGAGGTAGAGTAATGCCCAATACTATACCTGCAGCGACACCTGCATCTATTGCATTCCCTCCATTTTCAAGTATTTTATAACCTGCAGCTGATGCAAGATAATGCCCAGATGAAATCATATGATTAGTACCACGTACAGGAGGTCTTTGTGTTGTGAATACTTTTGACATAATATATTTTTAATCCAAATGATGATTGATTATAGCATTTTTTAATGTATGTCAATTATTTTTTACTTTTGATTTTTCTGCCAACAGCAAAATATTCAAATCCTAAATCTTGTATTAATTTTTGATTAAGAAAATTTTTACCATCAAAAATTATTTTTGGATTTTCCATGGATTTATAAACTTTTTTCCAAGCTAAGTTTTGGAACTCATTCCATTCTGTCATAATTATTGTTGCTTGAACTCCGTTTATAGCATCATAAGGGTCATCAAAAAAATTGACGCTATCTGGTAATATTTTTTTCGAATTTTTAATACTAACCGGATCATAAGTATTTATCACTACTTCGGAATTAGAAAGCTGATTAATTAGGTTTATTGAAGAAGATTCTCTTATATCATCAGTTCCTGCTTTGAATGATAATCCTAAAACGCAAACTTTTAATCCTTTTAAATTTTCAAATTTTTCAGATAAATAAAAATATGGCATTAGTTGTTGTTTTTGATTCGTAGTGATTATTGATTGTAGTAAATCAAAACTCTGTAGATGCGTCATAGATAGATCATTTAATGATTGCACATCTTTGGGGAAACATGATCCGCCATATCCAACACCTGGTATTAGGTAATTTGGGCCTATTCTTGGATCAAGTCCAATACCTTTAGATACATCATCTATATAAGCTCCTAATTTATCGCATAAATTAGCTATTTCATTTATAAATGAAATTTTATTTGCCAGAAATGCGTTGCTGGCAAATTTTATCATTTCAGAAGAAGTGATATCTGAGTGCACAAAAGGAGCAGTATAATTTTTATATATTTCTTTAATACACTCATACCCTTTCTGGGATTTGGAACCTGAAATAATCCTATCTGGATTTTTCCAATCTTCTATAGCTTGCCCTTCTCTGAGAAATTCAGGATTAGAAATATACTTGTCAGTTAGTTCTTGATATTGAGATATTAATTTTTCTCCGGTACCAGGAGGTACTGTACTTTTTATTATAATAAAAGGTAAATTTTGATAATTTGAAATTATCCATTTTATAGCTACTTGTAATTGAGAAATATCTAAAGTTCCCATTTTAGAAAGAGGTGTCCCAACTGCAATTATTATCGCGTCTGCTACAAGGTCGCCATAATTTTCAATTTTTTTTAACTTAAGAGTTTGTTTTTGAATAGTTAGTCTTACCAATTCATTTAAATTAGGCTCATAAAATGGTATATCGCTTTTAGATATAGATTTTAATTTTTCAGTGTTAGTATCGTATCCAGTGACATTGTGACCTTTTTCTGCTAAACAAGCTGATGCCACTAACCCAACATATCCTAACCCAATAACATCGATTTTCAATTCAAACCTTTTTTAGTGAATTTAATTTATATATATAGTATATATATTATTATCGGTACTGTTATTGATTTATTTCTAGTATTTCCAGTGCATTTCTATTGATAATTTCTTCTAAATCAATATCTGGAATCTTAGGTAAGTTATATTTGTCTGTAAATTTATTTAAGTTTCTTAGTCCTGTTATATTGTCTTTTGGTGATGAAATTGGCCAATCAGATGCAAATAAAATTTTTTTCAATACACCCCATTCATAAAATAATCTCATTCCATTCCAAAATGACCATGGCCTGTAGAATTGGGCGGATATATCAGCCCAAACATTTTCATGTTTTCTGATTACAGAAATACAGTCTGTATGCCATGGATGTCCAAGGTGGGCTAAAATCATTTTTAATTTTGGAAATTTAATGGCTATTTCATCTATAATTAATGGATGTGCAAATTTTAATGGAGCATCACTCATTGGTGATGTTCCTTGGTGAAATATGATAGGAAAATTATCTTTTTGTAATCTGTGATATAAATTGAATGCTTCTTTGGATAATGGATCAAAATTCTGATAATTTGCTCCTAATTTAATTCCCTTGCATTTAAGATTTACTGTGGCACGGTCATATTCATCGTTCATATTTGGATCAAATGGATGTAAAGACATAAAAGGAATTATTTTCTCTGGAAATTTTTTATATAAATCATATGCTATGTCATTATGATTTTTACCATTTATTTCCATTTCATTTTTTGGTCCAACAAGAGATTTGTTTGGATCCGAAGGACGCGGTGCAATGCCAAATACAAATGCTTTGTCTACTGGTTCAAGAGCTTTAATATATTCATCAATAGTATTAGTGAGTTTTATTTCTTTGCCTGATTGATATATTTTGTCTTTTTTAATATCTTTTTTTGGAACATTATGTTCATGTGTTGGTAGATGAGTGTGTACATCAACAATCATAATTTATCAATCTTGTAGAAAGTAAATATACCAACAGTATAATTCTTATTAATTATATTACGATACATTATTCTATTTTTTTAGGTGGACTTATAATATTTCTATTTTCCAGAGATAATGTAGATTCAATTTTTTTCAATCTTTTTTCTAATGAAATTGTGTAAGTTAACAATTCGTTATACCTGTCCACAACACTAAATAATTTTATATTATCATCAAGATTTAAATATCTCCCATCGTGATGATGCGTCGTAGAGTTAGTGCATGAAATCATTACTGATAATATAAATAAAAACATCAATGATTTTATAATTTGTTTTTCATGGTAGACCCCGATTATGATTTATTTTATTGTTGTTTTAAACGGATAATTTTAGATTAAAATTATACAATTTTATTCCTTATAAGTATTCTGGAGGTTAGAATGATCATTATTGATGGCGATTATCCAATGGCCCATAATGGGTTAAAATTTCAAAGAGATTTAACGAAACCAATTAGTGAAGTCAGAAGTGCTGGTATTATAAATTCAGAACTTGATTCTAATGGGCATAGTGTTATGGCTTCTTTGCCAGAAATGAGAAAAGGTGAAGTGGCTGTTGCTATAGTGAAAGTTGTATGTTGTATTTTGAGACCTGGAAATGATCACGGTGATGTGCCTACTGATCTTCATGCATATGCTTCAGGCAAAAGTCAGATGGCTTATTATCATATGCTTGAAACTATGAGACAAGTTAAGTTGCTTAAATTCCAAAATGAATTTAAAGAACATATGGATCTCTGGTTAAATGAAGATGACCATATGGACTCACCTGTTGGAATGGTATTAGGCATGGAAGGAGCAGATTCTATTACTACACCTGATCAGTTACAAGAATGGTATGATTCCGGGTTACGCCTGATTAGTCTTTCTCATTATGGAGTTAGCAGATATTCGCATGGCACCGGGACAGGAACTAAAGGCGGACTAGTAGGGCATGCCAAAGAATTATTACAAGAAATGGATTCATTAAATATGATATTGGATGTTTCTCATACTTCTGATGAATCTGTAAGACAAGAATTAGAAATTTTTGAAGGCCCTGTTATAGCTACTCATCAAAATTGCAGATCTATTACACCTGGTGAGAGACAATTTCCAGATCATCAGATAAAAAGTGTAATAGAAAGAGGAGGAGTTATTGGCCATTCTATGGATACATATATGTTGTGGAATAAAGAGATTGATTGGGCTAACATTCCATCTGTGAGGCCTTTTCCTAAAGATGAAGTTACATTAGAAAATTATGTTGATCATATTGATCATGTATGCCAATTGGCTGGAAATTCTTTTCATGCTGCTATAGGAGGTGATACTGATGGCCAAGGAGGTATGATTGGGGCACCTTATGAAATAGATACTGTTGCAGATTATCAAAAAATAGTACAATTGCTCGAGCAGAGAGGGTATGAAAGTGAGGATATAGAAAATATTATGTATAAAAATTGGCAGAGATTCTTTGAATTATATTTACCAACTTAAATTATTAGAGGGCAAAAATGTTAGATACCGGGTACAAATTAGAAAAACTTGAATTAATTGATATTAATGGGCAATCATTCGATATTGCAAATTATAAAGGAAAAAAACTTGCAATTTATTTTTGGGCTTCTTGGTGAAATTGTAGAACTCAATTGCCTGGATGGCAATCATTAGCACAAAAAGCAGCAGAAAAAAACATTGAATTGATTAATGTATCTCTTGATTTTCAAGGGCCTGAAAAAGTTATTCCTTATTTGGATGAATATGGTGTTAAAATTAAAACATTTATTGATGTAGATAATTCTTCAGGTTTGTTATTTGGTTTTAAAGTTGTTCCAAATTTACTTATTTTTGATGAAGATTTAACATTAAAATTCAAATGTATAGCCAATATTAATATTCTTAAAAATGAACATAAACTTTCAGTAGAAAATTGGATAGATACCGGAGATTTAGAATCGTTAAATAATATTAATTCCAAACCAATCAATATACCTGCCATAGAATCTGTAAATGTTTTGAGGGAAGGGAATAAAATTCTTGAAACTGGGCAAGGTGATGTAAGACAATTATTGAAAAATATGGTTTCAGATGATCCTGAAAATTTTATATTTAGAAAACAATATTGGGCTATTAATAATCCAGAAAAATTTTATTCAGGCAAAATTGATACTGACTGGCAAAGAAAAAAATTAGAGAATAATGAGGATTAATATTTAATTTTAATATTCCTAGGCTAAGTTTTAATTGTTTGTATTGCTATCTTCATTTTTCTTTAATTGAGTAGCTTGTTTTTCAGGTACTTGTCCTGCCTGAAGTAAAGCATCTCTCATTTGTGTTGAAAAATCAGTTAATGCACCAGGGCTATGTGGTATAAAAATACTTGAGCTGTTATTAGATTGTGCAATACTTTTTAAACTGTCAAAATATTGAGTTAGAAGAACAAGATTCATAACTTCCATTGGTCCTGTACCAGAAATACTTTTTTGAAAATCATCTATAGAATTTTTCAAACCATCAATAATGGCTTTTCTTTCATCAGCTATTCCTTTACCTCTGAGTGCATTACTAGTTGCCTGCGCTTCTGCTTCTTTTACAATAAGAATTTTTTCTGCCTCTCCCTTTTCAGTAGCAGCAACTCTTAATCTTTGGGCTTCGTTAATTTCATTCATTGCAGCTTTGACTTTTGCATCAGGGTCTAAATCTGTGACTAAAGCTTTAACGATTCCATAACCAAATTGTCCCATTATTTCTGTAAGCTCATCTTTTACAGCATCTGCAATATCATCTTTTTTTACAAAAAGATCATCAAGTGTTAACTTAGGAACTCTTGCTCTGACGACATCGAAAACATAAGATGTGATTTGTTGTTCAGTATTATCTAGTTTGTAAAATGCTTCAAATTCTTTTTTATCCAATACATAAAATTGAACAGATATAGACACTTTGACAAACACGTTATCTTCAGTTTTTGTTTCAACTGGTACATCCAACTGCCTAATACGCATGCTTAATCTTCCAGATATTCTTTCAACGAAAGGGATTTTTATGTTAATACCAGGAGATGCTGTTTTGACAAATTTACCGAAACGTTCAACCACTGCAGTTGTTTGTTGTTTTACTACAAAAATTGCATTGAATAAACATCCGATTATTAATACTAGAAGAACTAGACTTACAATTTCCATTATTCAATCCTTTTATTTAATGTAATTATTATACATCAAATAAGACTTAAAATTTTCCAGGCGTACATGTTGGACAAATATTTTGTCCACAAACTTCTTCAATAGGGTAAGCAGGCTTTGACAAAGCTAAAATATCATCTTCGGAAAAACCTCCAAGTAGCTCATCAAAAATATTAGGTTCAAAAGGATTGCCATATTCATCCCCGCCTTCTTGCATATAACGTTTTAATATTGGGGATTTTAATTTTGAAAAATCGATTCCCTTAAATGTTGTTTGATTTTTAATTGAGGGAAATAATGACCCAGAATATAAAATTAATTGTTTGATTCCAATATTAAGTTGATCCCATATTATTCGATTATGTTCAACTTGTAATTTTGCTATTTTTGATTTATCAGGTAATTCCACAAGAATATTTAATGATATTAAATTATATATATTTTACATTATTTATAGGGAATATTTTCACACAATATTCTAAATTTACAAATTAAAAAAAAGAGATAAAAAATGACACGTTATCTTTGGCAAATATCTTATTCACAAGATGCATGGGGCGCTCAAATATCAAATCCACAAAATAGATTAGAAGTGGTTGGAGCTATGCTTGAACCTTCAGGTGTAAAATTAATTGAAGGTTATGCTACTCTTGGGGAGTATGACATGATTGCAATAATTGAAGCTCCGGATGATAAAACTATAGCAGCAGCTTCGATTGCTATTTCAAGTACCGGTAAGTGAGTGCATTAAAAACATCTCCATTAATGCCTATTGATGATTTGGTAGAACTTTAAATATAGCAAAAGAAATTACTTATAAACCTCCCAGTTCATAGTTCGTAAATATAATCTGGTTAAGTACATTTTCTACTCTTAGTATTATCGATAATTCTAATTCACTTTAGTAATGGTTAGTTTACACTTCTTGTCCAAAGGGGTATAGTGCTAATAATTATGTAATTATGTTGATTAATATAACTATCAAAGGAGGTTTATATTATGAGTTCAAGAGGTACAGGTTTAACTTTATCTTTAGGAATATTAGTAGCAATTGTAGGCTATATTTTATGGCAATTAGCTATAGGATTTAATACAAAAGTTGATGATATCTCAACTATTTTAATAAACAGCTCTACTAATGGCACAAATTTTAGTATTGCACTGATATTTATCGCAGTTGGGCTAACAGTTCATGCTGCAGGGCTTATGAGTACTCGTGGTACTGCTGCCGGCACTGCCGAAAGTATTGGAATTTATTGTATCATGACAGCAATTTTAGTATGGGTAGTAAGCACAGGACTTGGTTTTGCATTAATTGAGATGGGTGGAAAATTTGTTGCAGCAGCAGCAGGCGCAGCAC
>CATLOZ010000053.1 GCA_950054395.1 uncultured Chloroflexota bacterium | reverse complement strand
GCAGCAGCAAAGACAAAGGCAGACGCACAAGTAGCAGCTCAAGCAAAGGTTAACAAAATAGCTGCAGAAGCTGTTGCAAAGGCAAAAGCAGACGCACAAGCAGCAGCAAAGGTAAAAGCAGACGCACAAGCAGCAGGAAAAGCAAAAGCAGACGAAGTTGCTAATAAGACACAATCTAAAGTAGATGCAGCAGTGGCAACTAAAGCTACTGCAAAAGTTGATCCTGGGCCACAAACTGCTTACCCTTCGGTTTATTCCGGCTCTATACTAGTTGCTGGTACAGAAATGCCAGGCAATGCTGTATTAACTGCTAAAATTGGCGATTATACTTCTCCACCAGCAATAATCTCAGGGAATTCTTTTCAAAATTTAGTTATATCTCCTGGTAATTCTACTTATATAGATAAACCTATTATATTTATGTTAAATAACGTAGAATCTGAGCCTATTATAGAATTATATAAACCTGGATTAACTAAAGCTCTTAAATTGATTTTTGTTGGATTACCTATAGACACTAAAGTTAATGAAGAACCTAAAGAAATTTCTTCTTCCCCGCCATCTGAGACTTCTTCTGGTTCCAATTGTTCTTTTGTATCTTCTAATAATAATAAGAATTATTCAGGCGCGATAAGTTTAGCATTAATGCTATTGATTCCATTGATTGCATTTAAATCTACAAAGAATAAATAAGTAAATTTTATAGATTACTTATTTTGATTTAAAAGAACTATTCTTTTTTCTTTAGGTAAATTATTTGGAGTAATATTTAATTTGTTTAGATTTATTTTGTCTTTTATTCCAAAAGTTATTCTGCTATTTTCATATAATTCTTCTTCATTATATTCTGTTTGAATATTAGAAATTATTATAACTCTATAATCTATATCATCAATTAATTTTTGGAATCCATTATTCCCAATTTTGTTTATATTAGTATAAGGTGTCATTATAATTTTAGGGTTTTCGGAAGACAGTCTATTTTTTTGATTTTTAGGTATTTCTGTTTCATTGACAGATAAGATTTTTATACCTTCCACTTGAATAAGATGATAAATTGAGTAATTATCGTTCTTTTCAACAGATATTTCATCTTGTAAAATATGCTGTGTTTTTTGTTCTTCAAAGTCTATCAAAGATTGTTGTATTGGGGTTCCATTTGTCTCATTATTTTGAGATTCTTTAGTTGTATTATTTTCCGATTCTGAATTATTTTCATATCCTATAGAAGTTATATAAAAATTTCCAATTTCAAATTCACCCGGAGAATTTATAATAAGGTGACCATTATTATTTGATTTTATAGTTGGGTTATTAAAGAGTCCAACATTATAGTTATTTTTTGTTACAGGGTTGGTAACCAGGGTATAATTTCCCGATATTATTTTCAATGAATTAGATTCAGTTAAAGTTATTTCCATAATTTAATTATATATTTTATTTTATCTCAGTATATCATAAGGAATTCTTTAGTTATATTTAGTCTTTTACCATTAATTTTCATATTTTATCAAATCTATAAATTATAAGAATATTTAGAAGTATCATTAATTTTAGTATAATCTATTTTTAACTATTTAAATAATATGTAAATATGCCAGAAAAAAGAGATTATTATGACATACTAGGAGTTTCTAAAAGGGCAACTGATGAGCAGTTAAAAATTGCTTTTAGAAAGAAAGCTTTGGAATATCATCCTGATCGTAATAAATCAAAAGATGCAGAAGAAAAATTTAAAGAAATTAATGAAGCTTATCAAATATTATCTGATTCTGAGAAAAGAGCTAAATATGATCAGTTTGGGCATGCTGGTGTTACAGGAGCAGCTGGATCGGCAGGTTTTGGAGGATTCGGTGATATATTTGATGCTTTTTTTGGGGGTTCCCAATCTTCATCCAATAAAAAAGCGTCATATAGAGGAGCAGATTTAGAATATCCAATAACATTAGAATTCGAGGAATCTGTTTTTGGTGGTGAGAAAGGTATAACAATTGAAAAATTAATTAAGTGTGATATTTGCAAAACTATTAATTGTTCGAATTGTTCAGGTACAGGTCAGATAAAAAGAGCTCAGAGGACTATGTTTGGACAATTTACCCAGGTTGTAAATTGTCAAAAATGTAGTGGAACAGGAGATTCATTTGATAGTGGGTGTCAGAAATGTAAAGGTTCCGGAAGATATCAAGATACAAAAAATATTTTTGTTACTATTCCTCAAGGAATAGATGATGGAATGCAAATCAGATTACAAGGCGAAGGCGAACCAGGTTTTGGCACTGGGCAGGATGGAGATTTGTACATAGTTGTAAAAGTTCAGGAACATAATATATTTGTAAGATCAGGTAATAATATTGAAATATCAATAGAATTAAATGTGCCTACATTAGTTTTAGGGGGAGTGATAAAAATACCAACAATTCAAGGAGAGGAAAGTTTGACAATTGCGCCTGGAACACAATCTGGTCAAATTTTTAGATTAAGAGGTAAAGGAATTGTGGATGTCAGGGAACAAAACAAAAGAGGTGATGAGTTAATTAAAGTTTTTGTGAAAATACCTAAAAAGCTTACTAAAGAGCAGAGAGAAATTTATCAGAAGTTACGGGCTATTTCTGAAGATGATACTAAAAAGAGTGTTTCAGATTGGGTAAGCAGGATAAAAGATAGATTTTCTTAATATTAAGGAGATATAAACATACAAAAAGACAAAAAGTGGACTTTAATCTCAATTAATATTACTGATGAGTATGTTGAACCTGTGACAAATTTGTTGGCTACATATACAAGCGGATTAATATATTACACTTCATTAACAGAATTCATTAATAGAACTAAAGTAGAAATTTGTTTAGAAGGTATGATTGATTGCAATAATATTGAATTTATCAGTATAGGTGTGAATTTATTAAAGACATTCGACAAAGATATAAAGTTATGTATATCTGATATAAATGAAAAATCTTTATCTGAATTTATGAATTATTCAGTTGAACCAACAATTATTGATGATTTGTATATTTTACCAAATCATAATAGGCAAAATAAAAAAAATAATCTATTAAGTAAAACAATTTTCATTAAACCAGGTTTAGGTTTTGGAACTGGTAAACATCCGACTACCAAACAATGTATTAAACAAATTCAGAATATAGGCAATGGATATGTTTTAGATATAGGCTCAGGTTCAGGTATTCTTAGTATTGTTTCATGCTTATATGGTGCTATTAAATGTACAGCTGTGGAGAATGACGAATTAGCAATATATAATGCAATTCATAATATAAAAGTTAATAATATGGAAGATAAAATTAAATTGATAAATATAAATTTCGATAATTATAATTCATCAAATTTATTCGATACTATTCTAGCTAATGTGGATCATACATTTTTGCTGGATAATATTGATAATTTAAAAAGGTTTTTAAAGCCTGAAGGTAATCTAATTATTTCAGGATTTAAAAAAAATATGCAAAATAATATTTTAAAATTATATGATAAATTTTTTGATATTATTGATAATACTGATGAAAATGATTGGTGTTGTTCTAGGATGTTAAAAAATGAATCATAATGAAATAATGAAAAATGAAATCAGATTTTATATGGATTTTCCTGTAACTGATAGAAATAATATACAATTTCCAAAGCATCTTATTCATCAATTTACTAATGTACTCAAAAGAAAGAAAGGGGATAGTATATTTATTTTTAATGGAAAATTTAAAGAATATAAAGTTATTTTAGACAAGGTGTCTAAATTTGAAGTTAAAGGACATATTGAAGAAGAATATAATTATAATGGGGAATTAGATATAAATATCACCCTTTATCAATCATTAGTTGAGCCTTCAAGAATGGAAATGATTATTCAAAAATGTACAGAGTTAGGTGTGAAATGTATTGTACCTGTTATTTCAGAAAAATGTAAATTTAAATTTATTTCTGAGAATAAATTAAAACGATGGAAAAATATTGTTAAAGAAGCATCTGAACAAAGTTTTCGTTCTGTATTGTTGGATATAAAAGAGACAATGAATTTTAAAGATGCCTGCTTACAATCAGAAGGATTGAGAATTTTTTGCAATGAATTTGAAGTGAAAAATAATATTAATTTAATTACAAATACTGTATTAGAAAGTAATTTTAATGGTAATGTTTCAATATTTGTTGGACCAGTTTCCGGATATAGTGCTAATGAAATTTTATTGGCAAAAAATTGTGATTTAAAAAGTGTTAGTTTAGGTAAAAGAATCTTGCGTACTGAAACTGCTGCTATAGTTTCTGTAGCAAATGTTATAAATCAATTAACTTAATCAGTAAAATTTATATGTTTCCTATTGTATTTTCAAGTAATTCTTTAGGATGCTTTTTTTGATTAAATACATCTATAAGTAAATCTATAAATGTATGATCAATATTTAATTTTTTGGATAATGCTTTTGCTCCATATAATGTATCAAGCCCTTCGATTATATTATTTATTTTTTTAGTGATTGTATTTACAGAATACCCTTCGGCTAAATATTGTCCTGCAAGCCTGTTCCTACTTAGTGGGCTATAGGAGGATGCTAAAATATCTCCTAATCCGGATAACCCGCTAATTGTTACTGTTTGAGCTCCTGCTAATAAAGCTAATTTTACAATCTCGCTAAAAGCTATACTTATAAAAGCTCCCTTTAGATTATTACCAATATTTAATCCGTCACATATACCAGCACCTAATGTAACTATATTTTTTAGAGCTCCACCCAATTCAACTCCAATAGTATCATCAGATAAATATATTTTAAATTTATTCGATTCGATAACAGTTTTTATATTGTTTAATAATGAAAAATTCTTTGAAGCAATAACTGTGCTTGTAGTTTTATTTTCATATATTTCTTTTGCTAGATTTGGACCAGATAATATTGAAATATTTTTTTCTTTAACGAATGTAATTTCTTCTGTTAATACTTCTGAAAGTCTTTTACCTGATGTTTTTTCAATTCCCTTTGATGCAATTAAAAATTTATGATTTTGATTTAAATTATTATAGATAATATTTAGATTAGATCTTATAGATTGAGAAGGAAAAGCAAGGATGATCAGCTCAGAATTATCTATAGTAGATATATCTGAAGATAACTGTATGCTTGATGGTAAAGATTTTAATTTATCTATTTTATTTATTCTATTTTTTGCCTCTAATTCAGTTCTGCATAGAATTTGGACTCCCGCCTTTTCTTTATTAATTAAAGTTGCAATGGCTTGTCCCCAAGTTGTGTTTCCAATTATAGTTATATTAGATATATTAGAATTTTCTTTCATTATTGTTTATTAATTTTTTAATATTTTCTTTATGTCTTATTATTATTATTGTTAGTGCGCCTAAATAAAATATAAGGTATTCCATAGGATATACACCGATTATTATTAGACTAATAAATGGTATAAATGAAATTAACGCTCCTGATAGAGATCCTATTGATGCAGTTTTAGTTTTTTTTATTAACAATAATGAAATTATCATTGTTATTAGTGTAATCTCATATGCAATTGCTGTAAATGAGCCTATTGCTGGTGCTACTCCTTTTCCACCTTTGAATTTTAAAAATATTGGCCAGCAATGCCCAAGTATTATTGCGATTGAAGTTGTTGAAATTATCATTGGGATAGATTCATTATTTAAATATGGGATATTATTTGATAATTTTAAATATATGATTAATGAAAAAGCTTTAAAAAAATCTAAGAGAAATACTAGTATTCCAATTTTAAGACCTAATATTCTTGTAACATTTGTTGCTCCTGTGGAACCACTGCCAATGTTATGTAAATTTTCATTTGAAAAGAATTTTGTAATTATATAACCAAAAGGTATAGAACCAACAAAATATCCAATTATTATACAGATCAGATAAATTATTTTTTACTCCTAGATTTAAATATTAATTTTATCACCACACCATGAAAATCATATTTTTCTCTTATAATATTTTCCAGGAATCTTTTGTAAGAAAAATGAATATATTCTGAATTGTTTACTTCAAATTCAAATACATTTTGATAGTATTCATGTTGTTTAATATTATAAATATGAAGCGATTGTCCGGGTTTGTTTTTTGGAGGATTATATGCAATTTTTTCCATTATAAAATTTTTTAGTTGATCAGCTTGTAATATTTGTTTTGATTTAGAGTATATAATTGTACATTCTTTGATTAGTTCATCTATTCTTGTCCCTTTGAGACCAGATATATATATTAATGGTGCAAATTTAAGAAATTTAAAATTATTTCTAATTTTATTTTCTATTTCATTTAAATTTAAATTTTTGCTTTTGATGATATCAGATTTGTTGACGGCAATAATTAGTCCATCTGTTGAATTGGTTAATGTTTCAATTATATGAGAATCTTGGTTGGTTGCTACTTCTATCGGATCAATTAATAAAATACTTAAGTTTGATTCGGATATAAAATCTATAGCCTTATTTATACTTACTTTTTCGATTTTACCTTTAATTTTTCCACGTCTTCTTATTCCTGGAGTGTCTATAATATTAAAGATTTGATCAGAAATATTTAAATCAAAATCGATACTATCTCTTGTGGTACCGGGTATATCACTTGTAATAGATCTTTTGGAACCGTGTAATTGATTAAATAAAGTTGATTTCCCGGTATTTGGACGGCCTACAATAGATATTTTTATAGTATTACTTTTATTTTCTTCTTCAAATAGTTCCATTGTATTTATAGGTAGTAAATTGGATATTTTGCTGGTCAGTAGGTCTATATTAATATTGTGATATGCACTTATACTTACAATGTCTTTTAAACCAAGTTCATAAAATTCATTAGTATAAATTTCTTTTTTTTTATTATCTACTTTGTTAACTACAAGTATTGATTTTTTGTCAGAATTTCTTACAATTTGAGCCACTTTTTTATCTATGACAGTTATTCCGTCATTAACATCAGTAATCATAATGATTAAATCGGATATTTTAAGTGCTTTTTCAATTTGTTCTTTGATTTCTTCAGAAAAATCTTCATATTGATTGTCTGAAAATCCTCCTACATCCGTGAGAACATATATTTGATTATTTATTGTGATTTCTGAATTTATTCTGTCCCTAGTGGTCCCAGGAATAGTACTCACAATGGCTTTTTTTTTGCCAATCAGACGATTAAAAAGTGTAGATTTACCTACATTTGTTCTTCCTATTAGAGCTATATTATATTTATTCATTGTATTTTATCTTTATGAATACAATTTATATAACAGAGCAGCTTGAGAATGCATTCTATTTTCAGCTTGTTCAAATGCTAATGATATTGGTGAATCTAATATACCAGTTTCGATTTCCTCACCTTCTTTGGCAGGCATATCATGCATTATAAGTACTGTATTTTTGGCTAAGGAGATTAATTTTTTATTGACTTGATAATTTTTAAAATCCTTTATTCTAATTTCTGATTCTTTCTCCATTCCCATGCTTACCCATTTGTCAGTGTAAATTATGTCAGCATTTTTTACAGCTAAACCTGGATTTTCTTCCCAGTTCATTACAGATTCCTTTTCCCGAGACAAGCTTTTTGACTGATTAAAAATAAATTGTGGTATCTGATATTTTGAAGGAGAAGAATAAGTGAAATTTATTCCCAAATGTCCACAAATTAAACTTAAGCTAGAAGCAACATTATTCCCATCACCAATATAACAAAAGTTAATGTTATCTAATTTTCCAAATTTTTTATAAATTGTATATATATCAGCAAGAGCTTGGCACGGATGCTCTAAATCAGATAATGCATTAATAATATTTATATTTGCATTTTCTGTAAAATTGATTAATGTTGAATGCTGATAAACTCTTGCAATAATACCATCAACCCATCTATTTAAGTTTTTTGCAACGTGTGCAATACTTTCTCTTTTACCTAGCCCAATATCATTTTCACTTAGGTATATAGCATTCCCGCCCAATTTTTTTATTGCAACTTCAAAAGACACTCTTGTTCTTAGCGAAGCTTTTTCAAAAACTAAAGCAAAATTTTTATTTTTTAATATTGAATTATAATTTCCTTGTTTAATAGTGTCAGTTAAAAACAAGAAATCTTCATGTTCTTTTGAACTCCAATCATTTACCGACAAGAAATTATTAGGCAAATTTACCTCCAATTACGTAATTTTTATTCTTGTGTTTTTTATTAAGAATAAACTTTATTGATAATTAATACATCATATTCAAATCTTGTTAATTTTATACTGAATTGTGGATAAGTAGTTAAAATTCGTGGATAAAATTACATGTAAGTGGATAAATAGTAAATTAATTTCATTATAATCTCAAGGTGATTGATGTTCATTGGTTATATAATATTAATAATATAAATTTAATAACTCCCTACTTAAATTGAAAAATAATAGAACTCAATTATTAGATAATAATTCAAAGTCTATTTATGAAGTAAATTGTGGTGCTTATCTTCAAATAGAGCTTCTTTTTGAAGTATTTATTGATGTTATCAAGAATTTAAGGATTGGCATTGCAATAAAAGATCAGATGCATGGTAATTATGTAACTGAACTGAATAGTTACTACGTATCAAATGATAGTTATAAAGTAGTAAATGGTAAACACAAGTTCACTTTTGATATTAATAAAATGCCTCTATCTCCTGGTAAATATGTAATAGATTTAATAGCCACAAGTGGTTTAGAAGTTTTGGATTATTTAAAGGATGCGGGGCAAATGATTGTTACTGAAGGATTATTTTATAACTCTGGTAAAATGCCGCTTCCTAGTAGCTATCCTATATTTTTTCACGATTTTACATGTAAATTAGTTTCAAAAAATTAAAAAATGCAAAAATATACTTTTATTTTAGATGTTGATGGTGTCCTATCAACAGGGCAATATTTATATTCTAATGATGGTAAAATATATAAAATATTTGGTCCACATGATCATGATGGTTTAAAAATGATATCTGATAAAATAGATATATCATTTATAACTGCAGATAAACGAGGTTATACTATATCTGAAAAAAGAGTGCATGATATGGGTTTTGATTTACAATTAGTGAATGAAAAAGTTCGTTATAACTTTTTGTATGAAAAGTATGATTTTAAAAAATTAATATTTATGGGAGATGGTATAAATGATATCCTAACATTAGAAAAATGTATGTTTGGAATTGCGCCAGTCAATGCTAGAATTGAGGCGAAAAATTGTGCAGATTTTATTACTCATTCTAAAGCAGGTGAAGGTGCGGTATTAGATGCCTGCATAGAAATAAAGAAAAAATTTATTGATTAAACCAAATGAAATAAAATACTACTTAGGTCCCATGAGTATTAATGTAGTTGATACTGCTTTGGAATATAATAAACAATACGGACCTATTTTTGGTTTTATACCCTCTAGAAGGCAAGTTGATTACAATGGAGGATATGTAAATAATTGGAATACTGAAGCTTTCTATGAGTATGTTAAATCAAAAATTAGTGATATTATTATTCAAAGAGATCATGGCGGCCCAGAGCAAGGCTACCATGATGATGATGGTAGGTTATCTTTTTCATATGATGCAAAGTATTTTGATCTGATTCATGTTGATCCATGGAAAAAATACCCCAATATTAAAGATGGTATCTATGAAACTATCGATATTATACGTTTTTGTTTAGATCTCAACCCTGATATTCAGTTTGAGGTAGGTACTGAAGAAGCAATTAGAAGTTTTAGTGTGAATGAACTTGAGTTATTCCTGAAAACTTTGGAATTAGAGCTTTCTGAAAACGAATTTCAAAAAATAAAGTATGTTGTGATACAATCTGGCGTTGGGCTAAATCTATGTAAAATGAAAAATACAGGTAATTATAATCAAGACTGTCTTTATGATATGATACAAGTAGTTAAAAAATATAATAAGCTAACAAAAGAGCATAATGCAGATTATTTATCATATAGAGCGATCCAAGATCGATTCTCAATTGGATTAGATGCTATAAAC
>CATLOZ010000052.1 GCA_950054395.1 uncultured Chloroflexota bacterium | reverse complement strand
TTAGCAAAAAGTGCATACAATGGAATGCCGAGCCAACTGGCAGCTATGGCTGTATTTAATTTCTTAGATAAACATGGATATAAACATGGCTTAGAAGTTGAACAATCAATTATGAAAAAACGTGATGCTATGCTAAGTGCTTTAAAAGAAAATTTTCCTGAAACCTGTGAATGGAAAAAACCAAATGGAGGATTGATGATTTGGTTAAAACTACCCGAAGGTGCAAATTCATGGGATATACTTAGAAGTGCTGTTGACAGAGGAGTCAAGTATAATCCGGGCGGTGTATACAGAGCAGACAGAGAAAAAAACAATTACCTGAGATTAACCTACAGTTATAATACACCTAATGAAATTCATGAAGGTATCAAAATATTAGCAGATGTATTTGAAAAAGAAAAGTTAATTTAATAATCAAAAATATGAAATTTATTGTAATTGTTAATCCATTCAGTGGTAAAAAACAAGGATTGGAAATATTCAATAAAATTAAACAAAAATTTGATTCGAAAAATATTGATTTAACATTAATTAGAACTGAATTCCCTGGGCATGCTGAAAGAATAATTAAAGAATGTAATTTTGAAAATTATAATGGTATTTTAATGATTGGCGGAGATGGAACATTTCATGAAATTGTAAATGGAATGTTTAATCGTAGAGATAAGAAAAAAATTCCTATAGGAATAATTCCTGGTGGCACAGGTAATTCGTTTATGTTAGATTTAGGAATTATTGATCCTAATGATGCAGTTGACAGGATACTTTTAAATAAAACTAGATTTGTAGATATTATAAAACTAGACATGGGACAAACAGTTAAATATTCAATAAATCTAGTTGGATGGGGAATGATTACAGATATTGGTCTAACTGCAGAAAATTTAAGATGGATGGGGAATGCGAGATATACTATTTCAGCTATCATTCATATATTTTTTAAGAATGATCGCAAAGCAAAATTTGAAGTTAATGGTAAAAGATCAGTAAATAATTATATGTTTGTAATTGGATGTAATTCGATTAACGTTGGGAAAGGAATGAGAATGGCACCAAAAGCTAAATTGGATGATGGCTTGATGGATATTATAGTAGTCGATAGCAATATATCCAGATTACGTTTATTGGCAGTTTTACCCAAACTTTTCAAGGGAACACATATAGATGAGCCTGAGGTTCAATATTATCAATCCAAAAAATTTTCACTCATTCCTGATAATGATGATTCATTAATTATTGATGGAGAAATGATAGGTAAAACACCAATTGTAGCTGAAATAATCCCCGGTTCAGTAGAAATTTTTGCTTAAGTTTTTGAATTAATTAATTCAAATCCAATTCATAGATCTTTTTACTGCATTATTCCAGTTTTGGTAAAGTTTGTTAATTTTATCAGAGTTAAATTTAGGATTAAAATTTGTATTGGGATACTTTAGGTTTTTCAGGTGATTAATATCCCAAAATGAACATAACAACCCAGCAATATAAGCTGCTCCTAAAGCTGTTATTTCAGTATTATGTGGTCTTTCTATTTTAATTCCTAATATATCTGATTGAAATTGCATCAAATAATTATTATTTGATGCACCGCCATCTACTTTTAGCAACTTAATTTTGCTTTGAGAATCTTTTTCCATACTAAGCATTACATCTTTTGTTTGATAAGCTATTGAGTCCAGTGTTGCTTTTATAATGTCAGATTTGTTAGTGTCTCTGGTAATTCCAATTATTAATCCTGTTGCGTACATATCCCAATGAGGTGCTCCAAGTCCATTAAATGCAGGGACTACAAATAAATTACTTTTATCAGAAGATTTTAATGCATGCTCTTCAGATTCTTCTGATGAATTTATTATTCCCATTTCATCTCTGAGCCATTGAATTCCAGCACCTGCAATAAATATACTTCCTTCTAATGCATAGCAAATTTTCCCATTAATTCCCCAAGCAATAGTAGAAAGAAGGCCATTTTTACTTTTAATTATTTTTTCTTCGGTGTTCATTAACATAAAACATCCTGTCCCATAAGTATTTTTTGTGGATGTTTCATCAAAACATTTTTGACCAAATAAAGAAGCTTGCTGATCTCCTAATACTCCATATATGGGTATTTTATGGCCTTTATAATTAAAATTCCCAAAATTGGCAGAAGAATTAAGAACTTTAGGTAACATTGATTTTGGTATATCTAGTTCATTTAGGATATCTGAATCCCATTCCAATTTATTTATGTTATATAACATTGTCCTAGATGCATTAGAAAAGTCAGTGGCATGAGTTTGTTTGTCAGTTAAATTCCAAATTAACCAGGAATCTATTGTCCCAAATAATAATTTACCCGATTTTGCTCTTTCTTTTGCAGATTTAACATTATTTAAAATCCAAGATATTTTTGTAGCAGAAAAATAAGGGCCTATTAATAAACCAGTTTTATTTGAGATTTCTTTATCTAAATTTTTATTTTTTAAATCTTCACATATATCTGTAGTTCTTATATCTTGCCAGACAATTGCATTATATATAGGGATTCCTGTATCTTTATCCCAAACAACTGCTGTTTCTCTCTGATTGGTAATACCAATTGCAGCAATCTGACTGATTTCAATATTGTTTTCTGAAATGACTTGATCTATAACTTCTATTTGGGAATTTAATATTTCATTTGGATTATGTTCTACCCATCCATTATCGGGATATATTTGAGTCAATTCTTTTTGAACGATTCCAGATATTTTTCCATTTTGATCAATTAATAAAGCACGAGAACTTGTTGTTCCTTGATCAAGGGATAGGATAAATTTATTCATAATTATTTATTTCTTTGTAACTTTGATAGATTATGATCTTGTTATTATATGATAATACTAAATTATATAGATTATAAATTATTATTTATTTAGTTGAACGGAGGCTAATAATGGAAGCATTTTTTGAATTAAGAATTTATAAAATCTTTCCAGGTAAAATGAAAGAATGGCTGGATTTAATGGAAGGTACTATTATTCCTTTTCAGGTATCTAAGGGCATGGTAATTCATGGAAGTTTTGTAGATGATGATGATGATGAAACTTATATATGGATCAGGCGTTTTAGTAGTTTGAAATCTAAGGAAAAATTGTATAAAGATGTTTATGAAAGTGAAGAATGGTTGAATGAAATGGTTGATAAAGTTGGTGAATTGATTGACAGAAACCGTACTGTGGTAAGAAATTTGAAATCAACAGAATTATCAGTAATGAAATGATATTAGGAAAATTTTTGAGAGGTGAAAAATGAATAAATATATACCTAGTACTTCAAAATGGGTAGCAGATCAGGTCGAATTATATGAAGCAAGTGGTGGTACAGAAGGAACAACATTGAGAGGGCTTCCGGTTATTTTAGTAACAAATACTGGTTGGAAAACTGGTGCAACAAGAAAAACACCTTTAATGAAAGTGACGGATGGAAACCGTTATATTTTAATTGCATCACAGGGTGGAGCTCCTAAACATCCTCTTTGGTACCATAATCTTAAAGCTGATTCAAAAGTTGAAATTCGTGATGGTGTTAATGTTTATCCTATGGTGGCAAAAGAAATAAATAATACTAATGAAAGATCAAGGCTATGGAAACTTGCTGTTGAAGCATTTCCACCTTATCAGGAATATCAAAACAAGACAGAACGTACCATCCCGGTCTTTTTAGCAGAATAATTTATTTTGAACAAATATAAGGAGATTGTGTGTTTAATAAATGGGTGTTGTTAATTATTCCATTTTTAATTTTATTTGGAGCGTGTTCTAATGATACTGTTCAGAAATCTGATTATGAAAAATTAGAAGTACAATTGAATAACTTAATGGAGCAGAATCAGGCATTGGCAGATGCCATAAAATATAATCGTGAATATGTAATAGAATTAGAAGCAGATTATACATTTAATATATCAGATAATAAAAGAAAAATATTAGAATTGGAAAAAAAGATTTCTGAACTTAAATAAATATTGAAAAGATTTGTATTAAGGAGATTGATATGGTGCAATGGTTTAAAGGAAATATTCATACACATACTAATGAATCAGACGGGGATTCTGATCCAAAAACAGTTGTTAATTTTTATGTTGAATCAAATTACGATTTCCTTGTACTTTCTGATCATAATCACCTTACTGTTTTAGATTATGGTAATAATCATCCTGATATTGTAATGATTCCAGGAGAAGAAGTAACAATAAGAGAGCCATTTAATATTCATATGGGTGCAATTGGAATAAATTCTTATGTTGAACCTATTTATGGAAATGATTCAGTTGACACCATAAGAGCTAATACTAATGCTATTCACACAGCTGGAGGTATAGCAGTATTAAATCATCCAAATTTTAAATGGGCTTTAAATGATGAAATAATTAACAAAGTTAAAGAATTAAAGTTTTTCGAAGTTTTTAATGGAGATAAAGGAACTAATAATCTTGGAGGTGAAAATATCAAAAGCACAGAAGAGATATGGGACTCTTTGTTAACGAATGGCAAACTAATTTATGGTGTTGCTACTGATGATTCTCATCATTATAAAAATTTTAATAGTCTTTTATCAAATCCTGGAAGAGGGTGGATAATGGTTAAAGCTGAATCAAGAGTTCAGGCGGATATATTAGATAATTTTGCAAAAGGTAATTTTTATTCTTCAACAGGTGTATTTATTTCAGATATTTTAATAAATAAAAATGAAGTAAGTTTAGATATAGATACAAATCCTCAATATCACTATAAAACTCAATTTATAGGACAGTATGGAATTGTTTTACATGAAACTTGGGATCTGAATCCTACTTATAAAATCAAAGGGCAGGAAAAATATGTAAGGGTTGTTATTACTGGTTCGTCAGGACATAAAGCTTGGACGCAGCCAACTTTTATCAGTTAATTATTCGATTAATTAATCGTTTCTATTTTGTCCAGGGTTTTGTTGTGTTTGAGTATTTAATGTGTCATCGATAATTCCATTGTAGCATCCGATTATATAAGGAAATGTAAAGGTGGAATAATATCTGTACTCACCATCTTCATCTATTCTTCCATTGCATTTATCTAAACCACCTGATCCTTCTATAAATTCATGTGCTTCCCAAGCAGAGGTAGCGGTAGAAGTTTTTTGCCAACTGCTTTTAATATTATTACTTGGAGACATAATTTCAAAACCATCTAGTGAGTATCCTATAACTCGAGATATATTATCTGAAAGAATGCAATCAGGAACCGCATGATAATGATAATCACCTTGTGGTGCAGTGTGCCCGTTACAAAAATCTAATATTTGATCTAAAAAAGGATCTGAGTATCTCTGAGGTGGCCCTTCGTTTGCTCCATAATAAGGTAGCCCGTCAATAGCTATTGCTACAGTTCCAAGTAAGGGAATATCTGTTTTTTTGTCAGATAATTTTGGATTAAGAGGTATTTTCCAATTATGGTTTTGTTCTGATAAGGCATTTGGTGTAATACTCTTGAATTCGAAAGTTGGTATTCCATTGCTATAAATTTCCAGGTAATCGCCATTACAATTTATTTCAAGTTGAGGATCTTGGTATGTAGAATTAGAGGGATGTGGTTTAACTTCTATAAAATTTTTTTTCTGTAAACATTCCCCAGTACTTTTTTGGAGATTTGAGTTAGTGATTGAAGTTGAGTTTAATATTTTAGTATCACTTGTGTCTGGTTTAGTGTTTTCAGTATCTGTTGTATTTGTTTTTATTTTAGAATCTTTTTCCTTTTTTGGTAATTCTACTGGTAAATCTTTAGTGATTTTAATGTTATTTTTTTTATATTAGATTCTGGATTATTTTTATAAATATAATTTAACAGTTCATCTAACTGAGTAGTCTGATTTTCTAATACACTATTAATTTTATTTATATCATCTCTATCTGAATTAATTTTTGTATATAAATTATCAATTCTGTTTTTAGTTAAATTTTGTTGGTTTGATAAATATCCGAATAATGCAACCAAGATTATTATTAATAGAATTATTATAGATCCATAAAAGTAATGTATGTTTTTCATATTAATCTTTCATTTTCTTAACACCATAAGTAATACTTATTAAGGAATTATAAAGACTGTTAAATAATTGTTAAACCATATAATTTAGTTGATAATATACATATATTGTAAATTCAAATAGGTGATATAATTTGGAAATTTTGCTGTTAAGTATTTTTTCTTTAGGTTATTTTTTTATAGCATTCGAACACAATTTTAAAATTGATAAAGCTGCTATTGCCCTAATAACTGGAGTATTGACATGGACTATATTGATTTCCTTTTCAGATTATAAAATTATTGACATTGAATTAGCACATCATTTGGTTGATATATCTGAAATTGTATTTTTTTTATTAGGTGCGATGACTATAGTTGAATTGGTTGATTCTCATCAGGGATTCAAATTGATAACTGATAAGATAAAAACTACTGATGCTGTAAAGTTACTTTGGATATTATCTACAATTACGTTTTTCTTTTCTGCTATATTGGATAATTTAACCACTGCTATAGTTATGGCTGCATTGTTAGGAAAATTAATTAAATCCAGAGAACAATTATTGTTTTTTGCTGGGATTATGATTGTAGCTGCAAACGCAGGAGGAGCTTGGTCGCCAATTGGAGATATAACTACCATAATGCTATGGATAGGTGGTCAGATATCATTGAATATCATTCCTGCAATTATCCTCCCAAGTTTGGTTTGTATAATAGTGCCATTAATTTATGTTTCTTTTAAATATAGGGGGCAAAATATTTCAAGACCAGAAACAAGTGCTCTACAAACTGGAAAGATTGCTGAAGATACAAGTGATGTGATTCCTTATGAAAGAAATATTATTTTCACTCTTGGTGTTCTAGGTTTATTATTCGTTCCAGTCTTTAAAACAGTTACTCATTTACCTCCCTATATGGGAATGTTATTAAGTTTAGGCGTTTTATGGTTAGTCACAGAAATCATACATCGGGGCAAAGCTCATATACATAAACACTCACTGACAGTACCTGGAGCTCTTTCAAAAATAGAAATTTCCACAGTATTTTTCTTTTTGGGTATTTTACTTGCAGTAAGCAGTTTACAATCAAGTGGCATTTTAAATAACTTAGCTACTATTCTTGATGATGTTATAGGCAATTTATATTTAATAAATATTTTCATAGGATTCTTATCTGCAATTTTAGATAATGTTCCTTTAGTTGCAGGAGCTATGGGTATGTATGAGATAACTTCTACTGGTCCTTATGCAATCGATGGGGAATTTTGGGAATTTTTAGCTTATTGTGCTGGTACTGGTGGCAGTTTATTAGTTATTGGATCAGCTGCCGGTGTTGCAGTTATGGGTATTTTGAAAATTAATTTCATATGGTATATAAAAAAAATAAGCTTTCTTGCTCTTATTGGATATTTGGCAGGAGCAGCAACATATATTCTATTGCAATTATTATGAAAGTTCTTTTGGTTGATGCAATTAATACTTTAGTAATTCCAGGCAAAGGTATTTATGAGCCTTTATTTGATTTATTGGAAACTTATCCAAATAGAAAAATAGTTTTGACTGGAGCAAATGACGAAGAATTTATACAACATGGATTAGATAAGATACCTTATGAAGTTTTTACATTAAAACATAATCCTGAAAAATCAAACTCAGATTATTATAAAATATTATTAAAACATTTTGATTTAGCAATAAATGAAGTAGTTTATATAGAACATAATTTAGAGGCTTTACGCTCTGCCGAATCTTTAAAAATCAAAGTGTTTCATTACGATAAAGATTTAAAAGATATTAACAGTTTAAATCAGTTTCTTGAAATTAATATTTCAGATTAAATGAAATTTTAATTATCTTTATGTTTGTATATAATACTTTCGCGATTTATTTTAATTTAATGTTTTATTTTTGCCTTTAATTAAGAATTTATTTTTATCATTACTAGTAATTGTATTTTGTTTTTTATTAACGTCTATAGTTGATCAGAATAGCGTTACGTATGGGTCAGTAAGTTTATTTTTACTATGTACAATAACTATCTTTTTATTTCAATGGATTGTTTTTATCCCTTCATATCTGTTATCAACGGAACATTTTTTTGATTTGACAGGATCGATCACTTTTGTAACTGTTTCTTTAGTAGCTTTTTTTATTAATGATACTAAAAGTTTACGGCATTTTATTGTATTAATTTTAATTGTAGTATGGGCTTTAAGATTAGGGGTTTTTCTTTTTTTAAGAGTAAGGAAAGCTGGGTCAGATAGTAGATTTATTACGATAAAAAAAGATTTTTCAGTCTTTTTGTTAACTTGGAATTTACAGGGTTTATGGGTTTTGTTTACTTTATTTGGAGCTTTAACTATTCTCACTTCTGTAAATAATACGAGTATAGCATTTATAGATATAATTGGTATTTTGATTTGGATAGTTGGATTTATTATTGAAATAATATCAGATAAACAAAAAAGTGTATTCAAAAACAAAAAAGAGAATAAGGGTAGATTTATCCAAATAGGATTGTGGAAATATTCCAGGCATCCAAATTATTTTGGTGAAATTTTGGTTTGGATAGGATTAGCTATTATTGGTATTCCAGTATATACGGGTTTTGGATGGCTTGGTTTAATTTCTCCATTCTTTGTGTTTGTTATGCTGAATTATATTTCAGGTGTGAGACTTTTGGAAAAACAAGCTGATGAAAGATGGGATTTGGATAATGATTATCAATTGTATAAATCAAAAACTCCTGTTTTATTTCCTTATAAGTTAATTAAAGATTAATATGTAATGAATTATTAATGACATTAAAATGAATAAAACCAAATTAAGAGCATATTCCGTACATATTTATACAACTATTGGCATAGTATGTGGGTTTTTTGCTCTTGCAGCAGTATATGAAGAAAACTTAAAAGATGCATTTTTTTATCTTGGATTAGCTTTGTTTATAGATGGAACTGATGGATTTTTAGCGAGAAGATTTGAAGTTAATAAATATGCTCCAAGGATTGATGGGGTGATTTTAGATGCTATTGTTGATTATTTTAACTATGTTATTTTACCAGTGATAATAATTATAAAATTTCAATTTTTACCATCTGCAATTTCATATCCTATTTGTATTTTGATTTTAGCAGCTTCATGTTACACCTTTGCAAATGTTAAACAAAAAACAAAAGATAATTATTTCAATGGTTTTCCGGCTTTATGGAATTTGTTGATTTTGTATTTTTATATCCTTCAAACTGAGCAAATTGTAAATTTATTTGTTGTGATTGTATCTTTGATATGTACTTTTCTTCCCATAAAATATGTTCACCCATTAAGAGTTAAAAATTATAGATTTTTAGCTATCCTTTTATTCTCAGTTTGGGGAATTACATCTGTGATATTAATTTATATGAACTCTAAGGAATTTTTATACCAGTCTTTTTTTTGGATATGGGTTATTGCAAATGCTTTAATTTTCTTGGTTTCTTTAAAAAGAACATTTAAATTTTGATTGAGAATTTTTTTACAGGTCAATGCTGTCTATTAAGCTTTCTATGCTTTGATTTGATGGGAATTCTTGATTTAATTTAGTGTTTAAGTTTAATTTTTTTTCGTTCGTAAACCAATTGTAAAATTCAGAAAGTTTATGGTATTTGTTGCCATTTCTATTTATGTAGTATTTTTCTATTTCTACTTCAATATCATATAAAAGTTCTGCAATCTTTTTAGCTACATCTAATTCATCAGTTTTTGCCGGATTAAAATAATTATATTTTTTATAGTTATTGGGGTTTGGTATTTTTAGTCTGTCTGCCCATTCTTTATGATTCCATTTTTTATGTATTTTTTTACAAGTTTTATTTTCATGAGTTTTCCGTTTTAGAGCTTCTGTAAGGTTAAGAAATTCCCATAGCAGTATATCTTTGTCTTCAGTAATTGTTTTTTCAATCAATGAATTTCTATCTTTCATACAAATTAATAATTATTATATGTTGTAATTTTAATAGATTATTAAATACTATATATATATGAAAGTAGGTAATTTTTTATTTCATCAAAGTAATTCTTCTGAAAATGATTCTAGGATAATAGATGAATGTTTAGAAATTGGAGTTTTGTCTGAGAAACTTGGTTTCCATTCTGTTTGGCTGGGAGAACATCATTTTGATGGTACTGTAGCATATACTGATCCGTTAATTTTTGCAGCAGCATTAATAGCTAAAACACAAAATATCAAAATAGGATTTGGAGCTTTACAGGGAGCTTTTTATCACCCCGTCAAGTTAGCTGAACAAATATCCTTACTTGATAATTTAAGTAAAGGAAGATTGATAGTAGGAATCGGAAGA
>CATLOZ010000051.1 GCA_950054395.1 uncultured Chloroflexota bacterium | reverse complement strand
ATAGTAATAAAGATCTTAAAATATATAAATTTCAAAAAGAACAAAAGAAATATTAAATATTGCATCAAAAAAAATTTGTTTTATACTTTGATAACAAACTATTAAAATAAATAAAAAAGAGGAGGAATAGGATTTTGAAAATCACAGGTGTTGAAACAAAAATTTACAAATGGAATTTACCACAACCAATAACAAATGGTCTTCATACATATTCAACCGTTTCGTTAAATATAATCGAAATTCATACTGATGAAGGTATTACAGGTATTGGGCTGACAGGCGGAGTAAAAGATGGAGAAAAAATCGTAAAAGAAATCATTGAATATTTCAAAACAAAATTAATTGGATTAAATCCCCAGGATAATGAAATGATATGGGAATTATTGTGGGAACCAAAAATTATAGGGAGAAGGGGAATTACAACAAGAATTATTGGGGGAATTGATCTGGCTTTATTAGATTTCAAAGCCAAACTCGCTGGCATGCCAGCGCACAAACTCCTTGGAGGGTATACCGAAAATGTCAGAGCATATATAGCCGGTGGATATTATGAAGATGATAAAGGATTAAAAGAATTGGGCATGGAAATGGAGGAAAATTTAAAACTTGGAGCAACAGCAGTAAAAATGAAAATAGGAGGAATATCAATAAATGAAGATGTAGAAAGAGTTAAAACTGTAAGAGAAACCGTAGGAGATAAAATTGATATTATGGTTGATGCAAACTGTGCCTATAATTTGAATCAGGCTATAAAAATAGCTGACAAAATTGAAAAATACGATATTTTTTGGTTTGAAGAACCTTTATTACCTGATGATTATGACGGATATAAAATATTATCATCAAAAAGTTCGATACCTATTGCCACTGGTGAAAATGAATACACAAAATTTGGATTTAAAGAATTAATAGAAAAACATGGGGCAACAATAATACAACCTGATGCTTTAATAATGGGTGGGGCAACAGAATTTATGAAAGTAGCTTCATTTGCAGAAACGCATCATTTGGAAATAGCCCCTCATGGTAACCAAAATGTACACATTCAACTTCTTTGCGCAATTCCAAATGGGTTAATTCTTGAATATTATGTAGGTACTACCGATCCTCTCTGGGGACAAATATACCAAAATGATTTGAAATTAAAAAATGGTATGGTGAGCCCTCCAGATGTCCCAGGGCTAGGATTAGAAATAAAAGAGAAAAACTTAGAAAAATATAGAGTTATATAAATTACTTTTCAGATTTATCATCTGTTTCTGAATCAGCTGACTCATCAGTCTCTACCTGATCCTCGGACTCTTCTCCTTCAGTAATTTCTTCTTCAACTTCTTCTTCAACCTCTATTCTAGGCGGTATTACTCTTGCTATAGCAAATGATTCATCAGAAACAATTTGTACATCTTCAGCAACTTCAATTTCACTTACCAAAATACTTTGTTCTAAAGATTCTATAACAGATATATCCAATTCAATTGATTTTGGAACAACATTTACTTTGCTTGAAATTCTTATTGTTTCCATTAATTTAATCAATACACCACCTAAGTTTTTAACTGCAGGTGATTCTCCGGTCAGATTAACAGGTACTTCAACTTCAACCTGATCATCCTTACCAACTATTTGAAAATCAACATGAATGATCTGCTCTGTTAAAGGATGTCTTTGTACTTCTCTTGCAAAAGCAATAACATTTTTATTGCCATCATTCAAAGTTATTGGGCTTGAAAATCCTGCTAAGTTTAAAACAGCAATTAATTCTGACATTTTAACTTGCATGGAAGCAGAATCAAATTCAGACCCATATAAATGGATAGGAGTTATCCCCTGATTCCTCAGGTTTTTTACCTTTTTCCCTTCGATAGTTCTTTCTTGTATTTGCAGAACAGCATCCATACCAATAATATAAAATAATAAATAATTTATCTATAGACTAAAAATAGCTACAATAATCTATCACAACATTAGGCCATAAACAATACAATGATTTGGTGTATTTTAAATAATTATATTAAGAAAAAGGAAGAAAAGTGAAAGTATCAAAAGCACAGAAATCTGATATTCCAGAAATAATTAATTTTAATATAAATATGGCAATGGAAACTGAAAATAAAAAATTAGATGAACAAACTGTAACTCGAGGAGTTCGCAAGGTTTTCAGTTCTCCTTCTTTAGGTTACTATATTATTGTTAAAAATACCTCAGGCATACTTGGTTGCTTAATGATAACTTATGAATGGAGTGACTGGAGAAATGGTTTGTTTTGGTGGATTCAAAGCGTATATGTTAAAAAAGAATACAGAAGAAAAGGTGTTTTTAGAAAAATGTATAACTTTATACATGAAAAAGCAATTTCTGACAAAAAATGTACAGGAATAAGATTATATGTGGAAAACAATAACTCTATTGCTCAAAAAGTTTATACCAATCTTGGCATGGTAGAAACATACTATAAATTATTTGAGGAAGATTTTAATGAATAATTAATTTGAATTGATAAATTTTTTATAAATATCGTTTGCAATAGAAACATCCCATGTAGCAATACCCAAAGATTTAAAAAAGATTTTATTCTTTTCATAAGATAATTTAAACTCAGGTTTAAAAATATCTGAAAAATATATTACATCTTTCCATTGCAATAATCCTTTTGAAACAGAATTTAACAAATCTCCACTTTCTAATTTAGCCTGATCTATATCATCTGCGATCACCAAATTACAATTTGCAATTGTTTTCTCATCAATCTCTATGTAATAAGGAGTGGCAGCACCCATACCTATAATAAGATACTGATCTTTTAAATAATCATAATTTATAACTGGAGAAGAAGAATTTGTTGCAGTAATTATTGCATCACTATCGATTAATGCATCTTTCATAGAATCACAATTAATAAACTCTTGTTTTGAAAATAACTTTCGAAAATTCTTAACAAATTTTGTTCTTCTGTTTTTATTTGGACTGAAAATAAAAATTTTTTCAAAATCAGAATTTGCAGCAATAACAGACTTTAATTGCTGCTGTGCCTGAAAACCTGTGCCAATAATGGCTAAATTGTGCATATTTTTAGTTCTTAATTTATTAATAGTCAAAGCTGTAACTGCAGCGGTCCTATATCTTCCAATCTTTTCAGCTTCTAAAATAGCTAATAAATTTTTCTCCCGAAAATCATATAAGTAAATATAATAAAAATAATGCCCGTTATTAACTACATAATGCTTTATTCCAAATACATTCATTTCAGGAATTGAAGCTGTCATATCTGCTAATAATTTTGATTCACCAAAAGATTTTGTAGTTCTTGGTTTTAAATATACTGAACCTTCACTTTGCATTCTCGTCACAGATTCTACCGAATGATACGCAAGATCCATAGAAATTAATTCAGTAACAATGGAATGATTAATAATTTTCAAATCTGATAACCGCATAATTATGATTTTACAGCTATAATTTCCATCCAGTTCCGATTAACAAAAGTAATCTTTAATTCCTCAAAAGTTTCTTTAATTCCTCTTTGCAAAGCTTCACTGGCTATTTCTAATTTAACTCCAGGCATAACGCCCTCGATAAAATCTTTGAAACTACTAATATCTAACCAACCCTCTATAGGTACTTGTACGGTACGAATTTTATTGCTTACAATTTTCATGCCACAATTTTCTAACACATTTTTATACTGAACAGGATTTAATTGTACTCTAGATTCAATTTTTTCTGATTTCACAGGGCGTAATTTATAATCTTTAGCCAGTATTTTTATAGCTTTAAACATCCATTTTCTATAAAACCCAAGAGTATCTTCTGGGTGAGCACCATCAAAAAAGGATGAATTAAAAGCAAATTTACCATTAGGTTTTAATATTTTCATAACATCTTTAATAACTAGTTCCTTGTCATCAAGATAATGAATGGCATTGCATAGTACTACTAAATCAACTTTTTCTTTTAATTTTGATGAAAATTCCTCATATCTGCTTTGTACAAAACTTAATATTGATTCCGAAATAGTTTTAAGATTATTTTTGGCTTCTTCTAGAATAGTTTCAGAATGATCCACAGCAATAATTGAAAAATTATTGGAATTACTAGTAAATAATTTTTCTAAAATTAAATTGGTTATCCCTCCACTACCACAGCCTAAATCTACGATTTTTTGGTTAGATTTAATATCAAGAGAATTAATTAATTCTTTATTTACTTTATTATAAAAATCATTCTGAGAAAATTTTGAGAATCCAAAATTTTTATTAAAATTTTTATTACTCATATTTAAACCTTCTTAAATTTATAAAAACTATATCATAAATATTTATAATATTAAAATTTCTATACTACTGAAAATAATTCAGTAAAATGGGTTTCTTGTAAAGTTGGATATATTTCGCTAAATAAGGAAGTTATTTCTTTTGTAGCTCTAACCTTATCTCTGGAATCCATATAATCTTCATAAGATTCCCATCTTTGTATAGTTTGAACTTTACCATGGAATCCATATGATGCCCTTAAAATCTCAATTCCGGGGAATCCATTATCTACAAAAGCATGCTGAACTTTCTTCAATAAATTCATCATTGTTCCACCAGTCCCTGCCTTAGGTATGTAAGTTCTCATAACAATTATCATAGATCAACCTCCCGATATAGCTGGTAAAAAATGCACTTCACTATCTGATTCAACATCTTCGAGTAATCCCATAGGTGTTATATTTCCGTCAACAGCTACTGAAATACTCGGTTTAATTTTATTTCCTTCTACTAATTTGGATTTAATACCTGGAAACTTTATATCTAAATTGTTAACAATTGTTCTAACATTTTCACCTTCCACATCAATCTGGCTTACATTATTTGTAAATTGATGTAATAAAGCTGGAATAAAAACTTTAGCCATTATCTATCCTATATTATTTCCGATTAGTCTTTTCAACTATAGCTGCCGGGTTTATCGGCAATGAATTAAATCTGACTCCTGTCGCTTGTTGTATTGCATTTGCAATTGCAGGAGTCGGAGGGACTATATTAGCTTCACCAACACCTCTGACACCATAAGGATGCGAGGGATCAGGAACTTCAACTATAATTGTGTTGATATTTGGCAAATCAAGGCTTGTAGGCATTCGATAATCAAGAAGTGAACTATTATTCATAACTCCTTGTTTATCATAAAAATATTCTTCATTTAAAGCCCATCCAATTCCTTGTACACTACCTCCCTGCATCTGCCCTTCAACATAACTAGGATGAATTGCTTTCCCTGCATCTTGTATAGAAGTAAAATCAAGAATTTCCACTTTTCCAGTTTCAGGATCATATTCAATATCAACTATAGATCCTGCAAAAGATCCTCCAACTTTCTTTGGATTAATTGATCCTGTACCAGTTATTGAACCACCGCTATTTTCTAATTCTGAAGCCAATTCTTTAAATGACATATTTAACTCAGGATCAGATTTAGAACTAAATTCCCCATTTTCATAGTTAACTGAATCCACAGGAATTCCCCATATTTTAGCGGCTCTTTTTATCATTTTGGAGTTTACTTCCTCAGCTGCTAAATGGGCTGCATATCCAGTAGCAAATGTAGTTCTGCTGCCACCTGTTACGTGAGTATATCCGACCGATTCTGTATCTCCAACAATAGGATTAACATCCTCATAAGATATACCTAAAGTTTCTGCAGCCTGCATAGCAATAGAAGCTCTAGATCCTCCTATATCTGTTGATCCTTCAACAAGATTAATCGTTCCGTCGCTATTTACCATAATATTACATGATGACTGTAAACCAACATTAAACCAATAACCAACTGCAATCCCTCTCCCCTTATTCGGACCATCTAAAGATTTTTTATATTGTGGAGAATTTTTCATTGCTTCTAAAACTTCTAGAAGCCCTATGACCGGAAATTTCGGCCCGTCAACTCTTCTGTCACCTTCTTTGACAGCATTTATTAATCTTAGTTCAATAGGATCAATATTTAATTTCTTTGAAATTTCATCAATTACCTGTTCAGTGGCAAATGCTGCATTTGGAGACCCCGGGGCCCTATAAGCTGCGGTCTTAGGTTTGTTAACGATTACATCATATCCGTCAACCAATTGATTTTCACACTTATAAACTGCAAAAACACACTGAGATCCCATTCCTACAGGAGATCCTGGAAAAGCACCAGCTTCAAAAGCAAGTTCAGCCTGCATAGCTGTGATTTTTCCATTATTTTTTACACCAATTTTTACCCAAGTATAACCACCTGGCGTAGGACCAGTTGACTCAAATACTTCTTTTCGAGACATTAAAATTTTAACTGGTTTTCCTGTTTTCTTTGATAATAAAGCTGCTACAGGTTCCTGATATATAGGGATTTTTCCACCAAAACCTCCACCTATTTCCAAAGGAACAACTTTAATTTTTGATATAGGAACATCTAATATATTTGACATTTCATCTCTGTCAGGAAAAGCCCCTTGAGTACTATTCCAAACAGTAATAGAACCATCAGCTTTCCAAAGCGCTGTTGCAGCATGGGGTTCTATATATCCTTGATGAACCATAACAGTAGAATATTTACCTTCAACTACTAAATCAGCCTCATCAAAACCTTTTGATACATTCCCCATTTTATGCTGAAAATGTTCATCGATATTATTATTTACAGTTGTCATTTCACCAAATTCTTTCATGAATGCATTTTCATGAATAATTTCTGAATCATCGTTCATTGCTTCTTCCACACTCAATGAAGGTGATAATATTTCATAATCAACTTTTATTACTTCCAATGCTTCTTCAGCAGTATGTGGATCAATTGCAACAACTCCTGCAACTGCATGTCCAACATATAATACTTTATCTTTCGCTAGTATATTACCTCTTCCATAGGCAACAGAACTGTTTCCGTCTGGGTTATCCGGTAAATCTTTTGAAGTCACTACAGCCAGAACACCATCAATTTTAAGTGCTTCATCAAAATTTATAGATTTAATACGTGCATGAGGATGAGGGCTTCTTAATATCTTGCCATGTAACAATCCTGTGATATCAAAATCTGCACCATATAAAGCTCTACCTGTAACTTTATCTGTACCATCAGGTCTTACAGGTCTTGTTCCTATAACTTTATACTTTTTTGGATCTTTTATACTTGTCATATTTATCCTCCTGCCTTAATTCTCTTAGCTGAATCTTGTACTGCTCGAACAATCTTGTCATACCCCGTACATCTGCATAAATTATTTGCAAGCCACCATCTGATTTCATATTCAGATGGATCAGGATTATGGTCAAGTAAAGATTTGGTTGCAATTATAAATCCAGGAGTACAAATCCCGCATTGTAAAGCAGCATTTTCTAAAAACGCATCTTGTATAGGATGTAATTTATCTCCATCCGCAATACCTTCTATCGTAGTTAATTCTTTTCCTTCAACTTCTACACCTAGAACAAGGCATGAAGTTACTGTTCTTCCGTCTAAAATTACAGTGCAAGCGCCACAATTACCATCATTGCAACCTTCTTTAGTCCCAGTTAACCCTACAATATCTCTTAGACACTCTAAAAGACTTTGTCTTGGTTCACATAAAAATTCTACTGCTTCACCATTTATTGTTGTTTGTACATGAATTTTTTTTGACATTTAATTCTCCTTCGCTCTTTCTATTGATTGTTTTAGAGATCTTTTAGTTAATACTGTGCATAAATGCTGTCTATACTCTGCAGTTCCTCTCATGTCAGAGATAGGCTTAGAAGCATCTTTAGCTAATTCTCCAGCCTTTTCAATATTCTCATCATTAATTTCTTTGCCAGACAAGTAATCTGTTATAGATGTTACATGTAATGGTGTTGGAGCTACTGAAGCTAAAGATACCTGAACATCTTCAAACTTACTTCCCTCATCATTTAATTTAACCGATGTACCTACACCAACAACTGCAATATCCATTTCATTTCTTGGAATAAATCTCATATAATGAGCTCCTGAATTTTGCTTTGGAGCTGGAATATTAATTGAAACTACAATCTCATTATTTTTCAATATTGTAGATCCAGGACCAGTACAAAATTCACTTATTGATACTTCCCTTGAACCATTTAAATTATGAATAGAAGCTGTAGCACCCAATACTATTAAGGCTGGAATTGCATCAGCGCTGGGAGCCGCATTACAAAGATTCCCACCTAAAGTTGCTCTTCCTTGTATAGGTATACCTCCAATTATCTTCGTTGAATCTACAATAGCCTGATAATATTTCTTTACATCTGCATGAGCATATAATTTATAAAGAGGGACAGCTCCTCCAACAGTTAGCCCAGAGTTTGGATTATATAACAATTCATTTAATTCTGGAATTTCCTTACTATCCAATAAAAGATCTGGTAATTCTCTTCTAATTCTCAATTTAGTTAAGATGTCAGTTCCACCGGCTAATATTTTGGTGGTTTCTCCATTATTTTGTAGAATTTCTAAAGCTGCCTTCAAATTGATAGGTCTTTCATAATCAACATATTTCATTTCTTTACCCCAAATATTTAAATTCTAAATAAATATTATCAGCATTAAATCTAGATAAATACTAATGCTTGTAGAAATTTATTATAAGTAAATCAATTCTTTTTTGCACTCGGATTATATTAAAAACGTTCAAAAAGTACTAATATATGGTACATTATTCAAAAAATCAGAACGTAGGAATTAAAAATAATGAAAAGCAGGACAGGTATAGAATTATTTTTATCAGCTCTCAAAGAATATAACATAGACCATATATTTGGTAATCCCGGAACTAGTGAAAGTGCTATTACAAATTCTTTGGCTCTCCCGGAACATAAAGATTTTAAATATTTTCTTGCAGTTCAAGAAGGTGTAGCCATGGGTATGGCTGATGGATGGGCAAGATCAACAGGCAAAACTGCATTTGTGAACCTTCACATTGATAGTGGTCTTGCAAATGGGATCAGCCTGCTAATAAATGCTTTCTATGGAGGGGCTCCTATAGTCCTAACTGCCGGAAATAAAGATATTAGAAAATTTAATTCTTATAGATCCAATTTAGTAAATATGGTTAAAGAATTTACTAAATGGTCAGCTGAAGTAACACACATAGAACAATTACCCGAAATGACTATGAGAGCTTTTAAAGAAGCATCTACTCCTCCTACAGCACCTACATTCTTATCAATTTCTGCAAATGTGTTTGATGAAATAACTGACCTTGAAGTGATAAAACTTCCTCAAATTTCAAATAATTTTAGCCCTGATTTTAACTCAATTGAGATATTATCAAATAAAGTTATTGAATCTGATAACCCCATGATAATTTTAGGTGACAGAATTTCTCACTCAAATTCTTCTGACAAAGCAGTAGAATTTGCAGAGCTTACAGGATCTAAAGTATATGTTTCTTCAACATCTGAGATTAATTTTCCTACCGATCATAAACAATATTTAGGGACATTGCCAAACTTGCTGCCTAAAGCTAAAGAAATTATTGATAAACATGACTTAGTTATATCTATTGGCAGCAATGTTTTCGATGGATTTTTTTATATTAAAGGTCAACTCTTTGGAAATAAAACCTATCATGCCCATATAGATTCCTCAGCATCTGCAATAAGTAGAAATGAGCAAACTAATCTAGGAATACTTTCCAATCCAAATACTGCATTAAAATCTTTAATTGTTAATATTAATAATAATATTGACGGAGAAACAAGAGAAAAAATATCTTTAAGAAAAAATGATATACACAAATTATCAGAAAATATTTCTTCAGCAAATAAAGAAACTACTCAAAATAAATTTAATGATCATCCAATGAGTGCTCATAGGCTGTTTTCAGAACTTTCAGAAGTATTAACTGAAGATGTAATCATTGTTGATGATTCGGTATCTTCAAGACAGGCATTAATGGCTACAAATAATTTTAAACCAAAAAAATTATTTGGGGAACGTGGAGGAGCCATAGGATGGGGTATGGGAGCAACAATGGGAGTTAAATTAGCTAATCCGAATCAAAATGTAATTGGAATTATAGGTGATGGCAGCGCAATGATGACTATACAGGCTCTTTGGACTGCAGCTAATAGTAAAATTCCTGTTATATATATAATCTGTAATAACAAATCATACAGGGTGCTAAAAACAAATATGCAAATATACAAAGAAGAAATTTTAAATGAAAATAATCCTGATTACAGATATTTTGCAATGGATTTTAATCCTTCATTTAATTTTGCTGAATTAGCAAATACTTTTGGATTAAAAGGAATTAAAATATCAGATCCTAATTTACTAAAAAAACATATATCAGAATCTCTGAATTCTACTGTCACTACTGTACTTGATATTGATATAGACGGATCAGTATAACAGCTTAATTTAAATTACTGCTTAGAAATGAAGGCCTGCCATTAACAAATAATGATGCATCCATTATCTTGCCACCTTCTAATTTAAAAGATTTA
>CATLOZ010000050.1 GCA_950054395.1 uncultured Chloroflexota bacterium | reverse complement strand
TGGGCTCCCTTTATAGCTGATCCTTTAGAGAGACAATCTGAAATTAATGGTAAAACTGTGGTTATTTTTGGCCTAGGAGATATTGGTAATGCTATTGCTAAATTTTGTAAAAATTTTGAAATGAATGTTATTGGTATTAAAAGAGATACAAATATAAAATCAGAATATACTGATAAACTTTTACATACTAGTAAATTTCATGAAGCTGTAAAAGAAGCTGACTTTTTAGTAATAAGTAGTTCATTAAACGAAGAAACTAATCAGATCATTGATAAAAAAGTATTTAATAATATGAAAGAAACATCATATTTGATAAATGTTGCAAGAGGAGGATGTGTAAATGAGCAAGATTTAATTGAAGCATTAAATAATAATAAAATAAAAGGTGCAGCATTAGACCATTTATCTACAGAACCTCTTGATATAAATAATCCATTATGGGATTTTGAAAACGTAATAATTACCCCTCATACTGCAGGTGAAACTCCAAATTATGAAACTGTAATACCTGAAATTCTAATAGAAAATATTGAACATTTAAAAAATGATAACGACAATTTACTTCATAGAGTTGTATAAGTTATCGAAAGAATTTTTAGTTCCTTCATCTAGGAAATCTAAATCAGATCCGTAAGTAAAACATTCCGCGCCCTTAGATACAAATTCTTTTGCTACGTCTAAAGATCCTGCAAATAAACCAGGTATTTTATTATTATTTTTGCAAATATTGATAATCTCTTCCATTTTATCTTTTACCAATTGTGATTTGGGTGGAAAATTTGGTACTTCACCGATTGAAATTGCAAGATCAGAAGGACCAATCATTACCCCATCCCATCCATCAAGAGTACACATATCAGGTAAATTATTTAAACCTTGTAATGATTCAATTTGAGGAAAAAGAAGTTGTGTAGAATGAGCATTATTAAAATAATCTTCATATGAATGATAATTTTCCCTTAATCTCACTGGTCCCCAACTTCTATTGCCAAGTGGTTTATATCTGGCAGCATTAATACAATTTTTTAAATCACTAATTGTATCAATTAAAGGGACTACTACCGCATCTGCTCCAATATCATATGCTTTGTTAATATCTGCAAAATTATTATTTGAAACTCTAATCCAAATTTTTTTATCAGTATATGTATATACTGTTTCAATAACAAAATCTGCAATCTCCCAAGTAAAAGCAGAATGTTGAAAATCTAATAACATGAAATCAAATTTACCTTTTGCAAGTGAAATGATATTCTGCTTTGTGGGATTAAGAATTAAAGTTCCTACAATCATAAGTTAGTATTAAAGTTCTTTATAGTTATTAATACTTCTGTTCCTTTAGATAATTCACTATTAATTTCAATATTTCCATTATGGGATTCAATTAAATATTTTACAATAGATAATCCTAGTCCACTTCCACCAGATTGCCTGTTTCTAGACTTGTCAGCTCTATAAAACCTGTCAAAAATATAAGGTAATTCTTCTTTCGGTATACCCATGCCATTATCTTTAATTTCTAAAATTAATACATTTTTTCTTATTGATGTATTGAAAGAAATACTACCATCATCATCATCAATGGCAAGTATGGAATTATTTAAAATATTAGTAACTATTTGGGTGAATCTTTGAGAATCATAATTTATTGTTATATTTGAATCTATATTATTAAATATTTTTATATTTTTACTTTTTGATCTTAGTTTAAAATTATTAATTATTTCAGAAATTTTATGTGAAAGATCAAATTCTGAAATATTTAAATTAAGCATTCCAGATTCTGCTAACGATAATGTACTTAAATCATCTATAATTTTTGATAATGTATTAACTTGATAATCAAGAATTTTTAAGGTTTCATTATCTGGTTTAATTATTCCATCTGACCAACCTTCAATATATCCTTTCAAATTAGTCATTGGAGTCCTTAATTCATGGGCAATATCTTCCATCATAATTTTACGTTGTTCATCTAATTTTTGTAATTCAGATGCCATATAATTAAAAGCAGTTACAATTTCATTCAATTCTCCAGATACTGATTGATCAATCCTTTGTGTAAAATCACCTTTACTTAAATTTTTAGAAATATTTACTATGTTTGAAATTGGATTTAACGTTTTCCGTGAGATTATCCATATAAGACCAATGGAAGTAATGATTGAAAGGATTCCAATAATTGCAATGGATTTAACAACTTGATTTACTATGTTTGAAATAGGTGGGTCAACTAGTAATTGATCTTCTTTTGAATCTGTAGCTGAAATGGCTTGTATAGATACTAATTTAGGGTAATTAACTTCAACGACCAATCCGCCTAATGATGTAGGAATAACCTTAAATATGGGATTTCGTTTTTTGCTTTGTAAATTATATCCTTTTGATGTGTCAAAAACTTCAATATTGTTTTCATCATATAATTTGATATCAGTACCTGAAATTCTTGAATAATCTATTAATTTTTTTTGTACATCCCTTAGATTCATTGTCTGATCTCTTGTTATAGAATCAACTAATCTTTTTATTCTTTCAGCTTTTAATTGATTTAATTCATTTTGGTGATTCTGAGATTCAATACTAGAAACATGTTGCAAATAAACACCTAAAGATAATAAGGTACCTACTAAAACTACAGAAAAAGAAACAGTAATTTTAAAAACTAAACTATTTAATAATTTCAATAAATTATTCTTCATCAATAAGTCTATATCCTAAACCGTATACGGATTCAATATATTCATAATGATTATCGGCAATTCTAAGTTTTTTACGTAAATTTGCAATATGTGTATCTATAGTTCTATCAAAGCCATCAAAATCCATTCCAAAAGAAGTATCGATAATTTCTTGTCTTGAATAAATTTTACCTGGGTAAGAACAAAGGTTTTTAAGTATTTCAAATTCTTTTGGTGTTAAATCTATTTTTTTATCATTAATTTTAACCTTCTGTAAATCTATATCAATATTTAAATTTTTAATCTGAATATATTTTCTTTCAGCAAATAAATTTTGTTTTTCTATCCTTCTAAAAACAGCTTTAACTCTTGAAACTAATTCTCTTGGACTAAAAGGTTTTGTAACATAGTCATCAGCCCCAAGATCTAAGCCCTTAACAATATCAGATTCTGTTATTCTGGCCGTCAACATAATAACTGGTGTATTAAATTCCAATCTATATTCTTTAATAAATTCTAAGCCAGATAATTTTGGTAACATTAGATCCAATATAATTAAATCATATGAATTTTCATATGCATTTTCTAGTCCGTCTTCTCCATCATGTACAACATTAACGTTCCATTTTTCATTCAAGAAATAGGTAGAAACTAATTTTGCTACACTTTTATCATCTTCAATTATAAGTATTTTTTTTGCCATTAATTTTATTATCTATGAAAATAATTAAGAAAGTATTAAGTGGTTTCATCTATAAATGACTTTATCCTGTTCATTCCTTCATCTACATCATTACTATTTAAAGCACCGTACGCTAAACGTATATATGTTTTCCATTTCGAACCAAAAATTGAACCCGGGAGAACTAAAACAGATTTCAAATTAATTAAACTTTCTGCAAATTTCCTAGAATCCATATTAAATTTTAATTCTATAAATGCATAAAAAGCTCCATCAGTCTGAATCCAATTTAATTGTGGGATATTTTTTAAATTTGATATTAAAGTTTCCTTTGATGATTTAACTGCATTCAAATTTGTTTCTATAGCTAATTGTTCATAATTCAGCAAATTAAGCAAAAATTGTTGGGATAAAGAAGATGCACAAATTGATATTGTGTCTTGAATTTTACATAAATCATCTATGCTCTTAGAATTAGTAGCAATATAACCTAATCTTAAACCAGTTATGCCAAAAGTTTTAGAAAAACTCCCGGTAATAATTATATTTTTAAAATTACTGAATAATGAAAGATAATCTGATTCATTATTTGCATGTATATAATCATGATATGTAATATCTAATATTATTTTTACATTATTAGAATCACATATCTTAAATAATTCAATAAGATCATTATTTTTATATAATGCTCCAGTCGGGTTATTTGGAGAATTAATAATAATAGCTTTTGTTTTACTTGTAATAGAATTAGCAATACTTTTTATATTTAACTGAAATCCGGCTTCAGGATCAGAATCAATTTCTATTGGATTTGCTCCAATCATTTTTATTGCCATAATATAATTGAAATATGCAGGGCTTATAACTAGTACTTCATCATTCTTATTTAACAATAAAAAAAGCGATTTAAACATAGCGCTATTAGCACCAGGTGTAATAATTAAATTTTTATCAGGTTTTACATTAAAGTTTAATTTACTAGAAAGGGAATGAGCCAAATAATTTCTTAATTCAATGTTTCCTCTTATTTCTGTATATTTAAATGAATTAGAATGATTTAATAATTGATAATTAATATTTGCATATTCATTTGGAGTGTACTTCGGAATACCATGCCCAAACGATATTTTTTTATTTTTATTCGGAGAGTTATCTAATAAATGATTAAAATAATCAATTGGTGGTATTTCAACATTACTTAGATTAGAATTCATTTTCTTTACTTAATTATAAAATTTAATTTTTCAATTGCTTCATTATCCAAATTAAAATATTTTGCTTCAGAGTGATGAAAAACTATAGCACTGACTGATCCTTCAGGATCCATCATGTATTCTTCGGTCAATTCAACATTAATATGTTTATCTGGATTTAAAAGATCCCATAAAATTTTCTGATCTTCCAATCTAGGACAAGCGGGATATCCAAAAGAGTATCTCTTTCCTGTATATTTTGCTTTAAATATATCTTGATTGGTTATATCAAAAGAATCATTTATACCCCACATATCTCTTATTTTTTTATGTATATATTCTGCTGATGCTTCAGCAGTTTCCAATGCCAGAGACTGTATTATATGTGATGTAAGAAACTCTCCTTTTTGTTGATATTTCTCTGCTAGTTCACGTATATTGGGCCCATATGTACATACAAACATGCACACATAGTCATCTTTGACAGATGAAATAGGATGAACATAATCACTTAAACAAAGCAAATCTTTATCAGTTTGCCTTCCAAATATAAATCTAGATATTTCATTTTTAGTGTTAGAATCATAGATGATTAAATCATTGTCATTAGATTTGGAATTAAAAAATTTATATACAACTTTAGATTCAATACTTTTATTATCTTTTAGTATTGCTTTTACTTTAGTTACATTTTTAAATAAATTAACTGCCTTACCAACATTATTTTTCAGATCATTTGTGAAATTTCCTCTATATCCTAAATGTCTGTTATACAACATTGTTGGATTAATTAAAGACCAAACTTCTTCTGTAGGTAAAACAATGTTATGAATTTTCAAATCAGGCGGTTGCGGTATAGTATCTAATTGTTTGATTGATTTTTTTACAAGGTCATGACTCTTGGTAATTACCTTAGATGTATGAGGAATCAAATTTGTCTTGAAATGTTCAATTTTTTTATCGACATTATTTAATAACTTTTCTTTATTTTTAACATTATTTAAATCATTTACAATATCTAATCCAGACATAGCATCCTTAGCATAAATAACTAAATTGTTGTAACTAGGGAATATATTAAGATATGTAAATTTTTCAGTTAATGCTGCACCTCCAACTAAAATTGGTATGTTTATTTTTTCATTACTTAGATCTGAAACCGTATCTACCATCATCTGAGCTGATTTTACTAATAAACCAGATAAACCTATGTAATCAGGATTATATTTTTTATATGCATCAATTAATTCTTGTGAATTAACTTTAATACCTAAATTTATTACTTGATAGCCATTATTTGAAAGGATAATATCTACTAAATTTTTACCTATATCATGCACATCGCCTTTCACAGTTGCTAGTAATATAATTCCTTTAGAAATTATATCTGCTTTTTCCATATACTGTTCCAAATAAGATACAGAAGATTTCATAACTTCTGCAGATTGTAAAACTTCAGCTACTATTAATTCGTTTTTACCAAACAAATCTGATACAACATCCATTCCTTTCATTAATGGTCCATTAATAATATCTAAAGGAGCATATTGTTTTAACCCTTTATCTAAATTTGGCTCTAGCTTATTTTTAGATCCATTAATTACGGATTCTTTTAGAAACAAATCCCATGGAATATTTGGTTTAATAGTTTTATTTACAGGGGTAGATCTGAAAAAGTCAACAAATTTATCTAATGCTTTTTGTGAATTATTAAAAATTAATTCATTGGAAAGATTTATTTCTTCATCAGATAAAGAATTAAATCTTTTTAAATTCTGTGTATTAACTATTGCATAATCTAAACCAGCATTTAAACAATGATTTAACATAACAGAATTTAAGACTTCACGCCCATTCGTAGGTAAACCAAATGATACATTTGATATACCTAATATAATTTTCGAAGTAGGCAATTCTTTTTTAATTAATTTAATCCCTTCAATTGTTTCTTCAGCTGATTTCATATAATTAACCACGCCAGTTCCTATAGGAAAAGTAAGGGGGTCAAATATTATATCATTTTCATTTAATCCAAATTTATTTGTTAAAAGATCAAATGATCTTTTAGCTATCTCTGATTTTCTTTCTCGAGTTATTGCTTGAGCTTGTTCTTTATCTTCATCAATACATCCAACGATTACTGATGCACCAAATGATTTAATAATAGGTGCAATATGATCGAATTTTTCAATACCATCTTCAAGATTAATACTATTAATAATTATTTTACCTGGGCATAATTTTATTGATTCTTTAATAACTTCAATATCGGTTGAATCTATCATAATTGGTGATTTAATTTTTGCAGTTAATTTTTCCAAAAACTTTTTTATATCATCTATTTCATTTCGGTCAGTGTTTTGCAAGCAAACATCAAGTACATTAGCTCCGGAATTAATTTGTAATTTGCCAATTTCTGATGCTTGGTCAAAATCATCATTTTCTATAAGTCTTTTAAATCTTTTTGAACCTAAAACATTAGTTCTTTCACCAACTAATATTGGTTTAGTTGACTCATCAACATATAATGATTCTAGTCCGGTAACAAAGTGTTTTGAATTAAAATTTGAATTGTTTTTATTTAAATCAAAACCAGATTTATATTTTTGTACTAATCTCTTTAATTTTGAAATATGTTCAGGAACAGTTCCGCAACAACCTCCTACAACATTTACCCAACCATTTTTTATATATTCTTCTATAGTTTTTGAAAATTCTGTTGGTGTTTCATTATAATTACCATATTCATCTGGTAATCCAGCATTTGGAACAATTGAAATAGGATGAGAGGATATTTGACTTAATATCCTTAGATGTTCTCTCATAAATTTAGGACCTGTAGCACAATTCATCCCAATCCATAACAAATCGTTATGCCTTATAGTGAGATAAAATGACTCAATATCTTGCCCTCCTAATGTAGTTCCCATATTTTCAATAGTACATTGAATAGCAAAAGGAATATCATTTGTATTTAAATCTGATTTTGCAAGTTGGATTCCTTGTATTGCAGCCTTTACATTTAAAATATCTTGTGAAGTTTCAATTAATAAAAAATCTGAACCACCAGAAATTAATCCTCTTGCTTGAATTTTATAATTTTCAACTAAAAGATCAAATGTTACTTCAGATGATTTTATTTGATTTAAAGTCAAGAGTTTTGTTGTAGGACCCATACTACCTGCGACCAATATAGGATTATCAGTATTTTGAATACTAGATTTGGCTATCTGAGCAGCCTTGAAATTTATTTCTTCAGCTAAATCCGATAATTGATATTCATCTAATACAATAGGAGTAGCTCCAAATGAGTTAGTTTCTATTATATTAGCCCCAACATCTATAAATGATCTGTGTATATCTTTGATATAGTTTGGATTAATAATATTTAAATATTCATTACACCCATCTAAATGTTCTCCTCCAAAATCTGCAGAAGAAAGATTAAGATTTTGTATAGAAGTGCCCATAGCACCATCTATTAATAATATGTTTTCTAAATTAATCAAATTATAAAAAAATCCTTCATTTATAATAAAATGAAGGACAACAATTTATCTAATAACCTCTTTGTTCATTATGAACCACGTCTAAAGCACCTTAAAAGGTTGAAAGGTTGCTGAGTATAATATTACTCTCCTTCACGTTAAAGTATATTTTATCATAAATTCAGATTATTAATACATGAATATTTACAAACGAATTTTTAAGAATACCAAACATACAGATGAAAGTAGTATTAAAATCCCAGAGTACAGTATGGTATATTCCATTCCAATGTTATCAGCTATAACACCTCCTATTAAAGGTGATATTAAACCTAATGACATTGATCCCCAAATTAATGCCACTATAGTAGATTTCATATTCTCAGATTCACTATTTTTAGGTGTGGCAATATCAAGTCCCAAGGATACAAATATTGTTTGTAATGAAAATTCAAATATCCCCATAATAATCAAAATTACTGGTATTAAGGGAATTGATAAAAATTGCAAATCAGTGGCATAAGGAATTGTAAGGCACATAGCTCCTAAAAATATTAAACTAGGTATTAACAATCTAATTGGTGAATATTTATCTGCAATAATTCCTAAAAGAGGCTGGGTGATAGTTCCGCTTGCCCTCATTAATGATTTGTATATAGCAATTCTATTTATAGAATATCTAAGGTCTTCTAAAAAAAAAACGGGTAAGAACGCATCTAGAGCTGATTCCCCCATACCTCTTATAGCAACAGCTATAACTAAAATAATTAAATTAGTATTATTGAAAATAATTTTTAGTCCAGAATAATAATTAGATAAATTAACATTTTGCATTTTATCTTTTACCAAAAATGTATTTATAACAATTCCTATGATAAAACCAGATATGATTGGGAATACAGAACTTAATCTCATCGTTTCCTGCCAACCCAAGACTAAAGTTGAAATTAAAAATGAACCAAATATTAATGGTCCAATTGTTTCTCCAAGGCTGCCGCCAGTACCATGCAAAGAAAGTGCAAATGCCTGTTTTTCTGGAAATTTCTTAGCTAGAGTAGCTAATGCTGGTGCATGATACATTGAAGGTCCGATTCCACTTATAAGCATAGATATAGTTAAAAGGAAAATGGTATTCGAAACACTTAACATTAAATATGAAATACCGGTAATCACCAGAGAGATACCTAACAAGGTTCCGGCTTTTCTAGAATATTTATCTCCTAAAAATCCCGAAAAAAATGTCGTGATAGTGCCTGTTATACGACCTGCTAATGATAGTCCTCCATAAGTTGTAGATGAAATATTTAATGTTTGTTTTATATTTGGAAGTAATATAACTGAAAGTGCCGAAAGATAAATATGTTTAATGGTATGCCCCACTAAAATTAATGCAGCAAGAATCCATCTATCTTTATTTTGAGAACTAGTTAATTTTTGGGTAGTCAACTAAATTTATAAAATAAATAACTGCCCTAATATATAAAAGAATATGCATAATAGCAATGACTTATATAACTAATGAAGTCAGTTGTTGCAAAGAAGTAATTGTTTTAACACTTTTAGGAATTTTATTACCTGGGATATTTTTTCTGTTAAGCCAAACACCGAGCATTCCAGCTTCTGAAGAACCTATAGCGTCAAAATCTAGGCGATCACCAATATATGCACATTTATCTAAAGAGATGTTGATATTATCAGACATAGTAGTATAAATTTTAGGATTTGGTTTTTTAATATTAATATCACCTGATATTAATATTTCAGAAAAATATCTATCTAATCCGGTTTTAGTTAACTTTAATCTCTGGAATTTACTATCACCATTTGAAATTACACATAATTTAATTTGATTTATATTAAACAAACATTCAAGTACATCAGGATAAACCCTCCATGTTGTTTCATATATATCAAATAAAGTTTTTGTTAACTGAGTAGAGTCAACAATAATTTTCCAATTAACTAATAAATTTTCTAATATAATTTTTTGTTGTTCGAATATATTTATATTATCTGAATCAGGTCTGTCATAAAATTCATTTTTTTCTTTATACCAATATTCGAAAACTTCTTTTGTAACAGGGCGTTCTGAATTATTCCATGGAATCATATCCAAGAGTTTATCCAATGCTTGATATTGAGAATAATCATAATCAATTAAAGTTCCATCAATATCAAAAATAATAGCTTCATAATTCATTAATATACCTTTGAAATTTCAAGTAATAAAATCATTAATAATTTTAGCACATTGTTCTGGATTTTCTTGTGGAATAAAATGTGTTACATCATTTATTATCAGATCTTTTCCATTCAAAAACATTTTACTTAATTTCGGATCAGTAACCGAAGTAGAAAATATATCCTTGTTATTATTTGAATTTTTGCCACCTGCACGGAGTACCAATACCTTTTGACTAAATTTGTTGATTATTTCAAATATTCCATATTCTGAACTTCCTGACATCATTCTGGCTTCAGCCCATGGAGGGCAACTTAATTTAAAATTATTATTATATTCATCATTTACCAATCCAAATTCACAATAATCTTTTAAAACACTTTTATCCCATAATTTAAATGGTAATTTTGTTGAAAAACTTTGGTACATTTCATCAGATGAATTCCACAAAT
>CATLOZ010000049.1 GCA_950054395.1 uncultured Chloroflexota bacterium | reverse complement strand
ATATAATCTTTATGATCACTTCTCATTAACATGCTATTTAAATATACAAGATCTGGCTTAAATTGCACAAAAGAGTTTGTTACATCAATCCAATTTTGATCAGCGGATACATCAGCATTTCCGTAAGGGGATGATGCATAAACATCAACATCTATATTCTTGAAATTCCATTTTTCATATTCTTTTTCTATCTGATTACTATGTGGCTGTACAACACCTAATTTGAAATCTTTTTTATTTGAATAATCCAAGATCAAATTTTCAGTAATCTTGCCTGGAAAAAGAATAGGTATTTGATAATTTCCCATTTCTTCATAGCCCGTGCAAGCCATTACAATCACATCTACTTTAGCTACGATTTCAGAAATATTATTATAAAGAATTTTTGTAATTTTTTTATGAGAAACTTGTATTTCAGTTTCATCGTCATATAGTGTAACTAAAGTATCACTATCAGACAAAGGAGCAAGATCATAGAGTTGGCTAGGTAATATTTTATCCAGGGCACCGCTATGTGTGAAACCCACCTCATAATCTATTGTTTTTTTTAATTCGGATTCTATATCCAATCTTGGAGATTTTCCAATTGTAACAATACCTATATTAAATTCTTTTTTCGATTTCAATAATATCATTTGATATATATATATATAATGTAAATATTATTATTTAATATTAAACATAAATGATGAGAATATAAATGAAAATCATTAGAAAATCATTCTTAAATTTAATATATATATTATTTATTTTAATTTTATCTTTATCTTGCTCAAATAATGATGCAATTGAAGATGATAAAAAATCAATGAGCGGATTAACTAATTCGCAAATTGAAATAAACAAATTAAAGCAACAAATCGAAATCCTACAAAATCAAATAATAAATAAAGAAACAAAAACTAAAGATATAGAATCTCTATTACAACAAGCTAATCAAGATTTAGAATCTGCTGAAAACATCATAATAGAATTATCAAAAAACAATCCGGGAAATAATAATGATTCAATTCCTCCGCTTCCTCCTGAAATAAATCCTGATCCTATTCCTAAAAACACTACTGTTCCAAAAACAGAGACTCTTTCTCAAATTGCAACAATAGCTCCTGCACCTAAAATTTCTGATGTAATAACAAAAGTAAAATCTGATGCCAAAGCCAAATCTGAGGCTGATGCCAAAGCCAAATCTGAGGCTGATGCCAAAGCCAAATCTGAGGCTGATGCTAAAGCTGAATTGGAAAAAACAAATATACTTATTGCTGATTGTAAAAATAATTATAATCTAGCTAATTATTCCGAAGCTCTTTTAAAATGCATTAAACTTGCTAATAAAAATAATAATTATGGTCATAGAATAATTGCCTTGATGTACTTGAATGGGTACGGAGTAAACCAAAATATATCAAAAGGTAATGAAATTTTATTTAATATAGCAAATTTAGGTGATACATGGGCAATCATATATCTAGCTGATAAAGCTGAGAAAAATAATGATTATGTAAATGCAGTTAAATGGTATGAAATCGGGGACTCGTTAGATGATTTACATTCTACATACAAACTTGGAATACATTATTATAAAGGACTTGGAGTAAAACAAGATTTCCAATTATCATTTTCTTTTTTCAAAAAATCAGCTGATAAAGGTCATTCTGATTCACAATTTTATATAGGTAAATTTTACCATATAGGTAATGGCGCATATTTTGGAAGCCCTGCTTCAAGAAGTTTTTTTGAGGCATTAAAATGGTACGAATTATCTTCAGCTCAAAATAATTACAAAGCTCAAAATAATATGGGGATATTATATTATGTTGGAGATGGAGATTATAGTTTCAGAGGATTTAAAGCTGATGTGAAAAAATCATTGGATTGGTTCAAAATTGCTATAGATAACGGGAGTGAATCTGCTAAAAAGAATGCAGAATTAGCACAAAGCAGTTTATATGGAAGGGATGACAAAAGAGTTTCAGAAATTATTTTAGATTAACTAAAAAACATAATGAAAGAATATATATCAATAAAAGATTTAAATTTTTCTTATAATAAAGAAAAATTTATAACTGCCCTTGATTTTGATATCCCTAAATCCACTTCAATAGGACTTATTGGACCAAGTGGCTCTGGAAAAACAACAATAATAAAATTGATACTAGGATTACTTTCTCCTCAAAAGGGATCAATCAAAATCAACAAAAAAGACTATACTCATAATGAATTAGGGTATATGCCTCAACAATATGCACTATATGAAGAATTAACAGTGAAAGAAAATCTTGAAATTTTTTCTAACTTAAATAATGTATCTAACAAATCCGAAATCCAAAAAAGATCCGAAGACCTATTAAATTTAATAGATTTATCTGACAAAGCAAAAGAACTTGTTAAAAATTTAAGTGGAGGAATGAAACAAAGGTTAAGTATGGCAATTGCCATGATAAATAATCCTGAAATTTTATTACTTGATGAGCCAACTGTTGGGATTGATCCTGTTTTAAGAGAATCTTTTTGGAGCCATTTTAAAAAACTCAATGAAAATAAAATTACAATTATAATTACCAGTCATGTTATGGATGACGCTATGAAATGCGATAAAGTGATATTTTTTATTGAAGGTAAAATAGTTGCTTATGATACTCCCGTAAATTTAATTAAATATACAAAAACCAATAATCTAGGGGATGCTTTTGTTCAGATAGTAAACAAAGGCTACAAAAAATGATATTAAGAATATTATCCATAGCAAAATTAGTTTTGCTCAAAATGAGAAGAGACAAAAGATCAATAGGGTTAGTTGTAGTAGCACCTCTATTGATAATGACACTTATTACATTTATTTTTAACGAAAAACCTGGAACCCTTCAAAGGGTTGCACCTGCAATAATTTCTGTATTTACATTCCTGTTTACTTTTTTATTAACAGGGATAACATTTATAAGAGAAAGAGCTAGCGGTACTCTTGAAAGAATACTGCTTACAAATTTAAAAGTACATGAACTGTTAATTGGATACTTTTTAGGTTTTTTTATATTTGCTTTAATACAGGCAACGATAGTAACAACTTTTGTTTTGTTCATGATAGATTATTCTATCGACTCAACACTTATTAATCTTATAATTATCATTTTTTTAAGCGCACTTTGTAGCGTTAATGCCGGAATAATGTTCTCTAGTTTAGCTCAAAATGAATTTCAAATGGTTCAATTTATTCCTGTCTTTTTCGCACCGCAAATCTTCCTTGCTGGAATTTTTGTTCCTGTGCACGAAATGCCAAAATTATTAGAAATAATTTCAAAATTTTTACCTATATCCTATGCGTTTAACTCAACAAAACTTACAATAATCAATAAAGTATCAATAGAAGAAATTATTTTTGATTTAATTATATTATTTATTTTTTCGGTAATATTTATTATTGCTTCAAGTTTAGTTGTTAATTCCCAGAAAAATAATAAGTAATGGGAAATGAATTTACATCCAAACTTTATAAAAACAGCGATTATATAAGATCTCTTGTACAATCCCAGCTTTTAATAGAATAAAATAATAAATACTTATTTTAAAGATTTCAAAATCAAATCAATAAAACCTGATAAATAATCTGAATCAATCCATCTTACAACAACGACTAAATCATTTTGCCAATCTACATAAATTATATTTGAGCCTAATCCACTAAAATATACTGCATTTGATGGTGCAGACGATATTTTTTTCTCGGTACCTTCTTCATTTGAATTTAGAAACCAATTCATAAATCCATAGGATTTATTTATTTCGGAAGGAGAACTTGCCATATTTATCCATTCTTTAGAAATGATTTTATTCTTATCCCACTCTCCATTTCTTAAAAATAAATAACCAAATCTAGCATGATCTAAAGCATTAATGAACATACCACCTCCCCAATGTCCTCCCCCACTTACTGATTGGATATTTTGTCCATCCAATACAATCCATGAATTTTTATACCCATGCCATCTCCATGTATTTGAAGCTCCAATAGGATCCATAACATTTTCTTTTAATATTTTAGGAAGAGGGTTTCTCCATAAATTTGTAGCTAACAAAGCTAATAAATTCACACGAACATCGTTATATTTGTATTTTGACCCTGGCATCATATATTTCTGTTTATCTAATGAATCAAAAGACATATTTTCCGGAGGTCTGTCAGCCCAGTCTGGTTTATCCCATAAAACTCCTTGCCATTCACTTGTCTGTCTTAATAAATGATCCCATGTTATTTTTTTATTATGTTCATTCCCAAAATGCTCATCAGGATTTGGTAAATATCTGTAAACATTATCATTAAGATCAGATATCAATCCTTTGTCATATGCAAGCCCTACAGTTGTAGATAAATAAGTCTTTGTAACACTAAAAGTCATATCAATTCGATTAATATCTCCCCATTCAGCAACAATATAGCCATCTTTAATAATTAACCCGGTCATTTCGCCTCTTTCTTTAACTGGGCCTAATACTTCATCATGTGGTTCTCTTGTTTCAGAAGCTGTTCGTGTAAACATTTGCATGTTGTTAATAGATAACTTATTTTCATGGGTTTTAGCAAATCTAATAGCTTCTTCTACCTGCTTCTCATCCATATTCAAAGCACCAGGTTGCTTTCTTGTCCAATTTCCATACTCTGGAAAATAATCTTTAGTCATACATTCTCCGTTTAAAAGTTAAATTATACGATTACTGCACCTGAATCAACATTTATATTCTGCCCTGTAATATTACATGCATCATCCGAAGCTAAAAATGCCGCTAAATTACCAATATCTTCAGGAGATTGAGTACGACCCAGTGGCATCATAGGAACATATCTTTTATCAAATAAGTTTCTAGCATCTTCATCACTATACTTTTTATCTGCATTAATTGCATTTTTCTGAAAATCAGTCCAAACTGCACCAGGAGATATAGAATTCACATTAATATTATAACCACCCAATTCCACTGCTAACCCTTTTGTATATCTAATAACACCAGCCTTACTTAAAGTATAAACTCCACCTGTTCTTCTGGCACCTAGGCCTGCTATAGAAGCTATATTAATAATTTTTCCATACTTTTGTTTTTTCATATATGGGATGACTGTCTCAGTGCAATTGACAGTACCTGTTAAATTAACATCCATAACCAAATCATAAATTTCTTGTTTAGATAAAGTTGAATTTTGAGGTTCGGGGATACCAGCATTATTAACCAAAATATCAATCTTGTCATATTGCGAAATACATTTGTTTACTGCATTTGTAATTGAATCAATATTTGTAACATCTAATTTGCAGGAAAAATTTTTGTCAGTATTTAATATATTTACGGTTTCCTGAGCAGATTTCAAATCAATATCAGTTATAAATAAATTGGCTCCTTGCCTTGCCATTATTATTGCTATTCCTCTTCCTATACCATTCCCGGCTCCAGTTAAAAAAACATTTTTATTATTTAAATCAGCAATCAATTTAAAATCTCTTTTTAGTGATAACATTAATATTATCACTAAAATAACTTATATTAACAAACAAATAGGAACTGGATATGCTTATAAGCGGAATATGTGGAAGCTTAAGAAATGAATCTTGGAATAAATTATTATTAAAGATTTTCTTGGAGAAAATCTCTGATAATAGTAACTTTGAAACTGACGTTATTGATGTTTCGAAATTCCCATTATATAACGCTGATATTGAAGCAAAAAGTTTACCTGAATCAGTATTGTCAGCAAAAGAAAAAGTGAAAAATTCCGATTTAATTATTTTTGCATCACCTGCATATAATAGCTCTTTATCCGGAGTTATGAAAAACATCGTTGACTGGATATCACGACCACCTAAAGTCATTGATGATAAATATATTTTAGTTATCGGAGCAACTCCAGGCCTATCAGGAACTTTATTAGGATATACTCATTTAAATCACATTTTATTAAGTCTTGGAATGAATGTTTTAAATCAACCGAGATTACTTGTTTCAAAAGTTGATAAACAAATAGCCCCTAATGGCAAGATCTTAACTGAAGAACTTAGTCAATTATTTGATAATTCAGTTAATCAGTTAATAAAAAAATTAAATAATTTATATTAAACAATTATTTAATATTGGTTATAATATCCCTCTTAATAGTTACAAGCCGAAGTGGTGGAATGGTAGACACGCTGGTTTCAAAAACCAGTAGGGGTAACCCTGTGTGAGTTCGAATCTCACCTTCGGCATAAAGGTAGAAATATGGAAGAGTATAAAAGATTAACTAATTTAGAAGGTAATGAGATTAATGGTGAATTATATCTGAAAATTCAGGAAGAAGCTCAAAATATGAGTGCAATTAAAATGAAACTCTCTGCTAATTCAGAAACTCCTTACCATACACATGATCATGAATCGCTTGGAGTAGTAGTAAAAGGAAAACTACAAGTTTTTGATGAAAATAATTCAACAACTTTACTGCCTGGAGATACATGGGTAAACCCTGTAGGACAGACTCATAAAGTAAAAGCGATTGAAGATACATTGTTTGTAGAAATTAAGTCACCATCGCCTGATTTTAGTTCATTCTTAAAACTAGATTAACAGGAGTTGAATAGATGAAAAAAATTATTGAGTATAAACTTTTAACCGGACCTGATAACAGTGAATTTTGCGATAGGGTTACAGGATTTTTAAACAATGGATGGGAACTCTACGGATCCCCTATTATGAATACTGAATATATCTCACAGGATAAAATCAACAGGATTGTTGGGCAGGCAGTTATAAGATCAAAATCAGAATAAACTTCGTCCTCTGAAAAAGGAAAAATAGTATAATACTGTATGTACCATAATTAAACTTTTAAACATTAAAACAGGCATTCTTGAAATCATCTTACCTTTGTTGTCCCTAATGAGGAATTTTTGGCAAGATTTATATGAACCTACTATCAACCAAAAAGCAAAAACAAATCCAATCCATTTCAAATTTCCATTAATTCCATTAACAATAAATAGATCAAAAGCAGTTAATATTATCACCCCCGGAATATAAAAATATAAAAATGAAATTTTAACTGACAAATCCCCTTTCATATATATAAATAATATTTGCATTAATAATCCTTTAATATTTTAATTATAGAAAGACCTGCCAAAGCACTAGTTTTGGGATTTTTAATAGATTTTTCCAATTTAAAATCAAAAGTCATTTCACCAAATTTGCCTTTTAAATTAATTTTATGACAATTCATTTTAACATCAGGATCTACAATAACAGTAACATTTGTTTTATACGGACCAAGTCCAAATAAAGACAATGTAACAGCTACATTTAAATTTTCTGGAAATAATTTAATGGCATTAGCTGCAGTTCCGGTAAAAATAACTTCAGGTGAAATAAATTTACAATTTTCATAATCTGAAAATCCTTCAGCACCAGATAAACTTCCAGGAGATTTCGTTGTTATAATTTCTATAGATGTAATAGAATCTTTCACTGCATCTATTGCATCTAAACCTCCTATAGCGCCGGGTGGGATAATTATATTATTATCATACTTTGACGCATTATCTAAAAGATTATTATAAAAATCCTGATCAGACATAGCACCTACAGAAGCAAAAACAATATCCGCTTTTCTCACTATATCTTTTGCATATTGCTTTACAGCCTGAATTGAAGCTGTCTCAATAATAAGATCTATATTATCCAAATCTAAAAGTGTATTTATATCATCAGTAATAATAGGAGATATATTATATTGAGTTAAAAGTTTTTCAGCGTTATCAAGATTATTATCCATTAATAAAATAATATTGAATTTTAAATCTAGATTATTAACCACATAATCTATAATTTCTGTCCCCATAGCCCCACAACCAAGAAAAGCTATATTATATTTTTTCATTTATATATTTTCTCCAGTAATTACAATATGCTAAATGTTTTTATATTACAAAAATGATATTATTTGAAATATTCTATCATTAATTATTATTTCATTCTAAATTACAATGCTCTCTAAAACAAAAGACGAATATATAATTGAGGTTTCCAATTTAACTAAATTTTATGGAAAAACAAAAGGAATAGAAAATGTATCATTCCGTATTAAAAAGGGTGAAATATTTGGGTTGATGGGGCCAAATGGCGCTGGCAAAACAACAACCTTAAGATCAATGCTAAACTTAATTCAATCTAGTTCTGGAGAAACAAAAATATTTTCAAAAAATTTATTTAATTTATCTAAGATAGAAATGTCTAGCATAAGTTATCTTCCTGGTGAATTTGAAACGTATGGCAATTTATCTGGTAAAGAATATCTAAAATACATATCAAATCTTAGAAATGCAAAAAAAAATAACACGAATATTCTTGCCGATAGAATGGATTTGGATCTTAATAAAAAAATCAAAACACTTTCAAAAGGAAATAAACAAAAAATTGGTATAGTTATGGCATTTATGAATAATCCTAAAATTGCAATTTTAGATGAACCAACAAGCGGTCTTGACCCTTTAAAACAACAAGAATTTCAAAATATAGCAAAAGAACAGAATGATGAAGGATGTACGATATTATTATCCTCTCATATATTACATGAAATCGAAGCCCTTTGTGAAAGAGTTGGAATTATTAAAGATGGAAATATAATTGCATCAGAACAAATATCAGAGCTTAAAAACAAAACAATTAAAAAATATGAAATTAGTTTTGAGAAATTGCCAACAAAATCACAAATATCTAAAATAAAAGGTGTCTCAAATTTAGATATCAATAAAAATATTGCAACGTTTACTATGCATGGAAATATAGATAATCTTATAAAGGCAATATCAAAGCATGTAGTTATTAACTTAAGGATAATTGAGCCAGATTTGGAAGAAATTTTTCTCACATACTATTAGGAGTATTAATGTTCAGGAATGTATATCTTAAAAACTTAAGAGATATGAGAAATAATTTAATTTATTGGACTATAGGCATAACAATATTAGGATTGTATGTGTCTTATGCATATAGCTCATTTGCAGAAAATCTTGATACATGGAATGAATTGCTTAAAAGTTTTCCTGAGGAATTAATGCACTTTTTTGGAGGATCAGAAGTTATGGATATGACTACATTTGCTGGTTTTCTTAATCTTGAAATATTTGGGGTTATGGCGCCAATTATGTTAATAATAGTTGGGATAAATTCCGGAACTCATATTGTTGCAGGTGAATTAAATAACAAAACATTAGAAATGGTGATGTCTACTTCCATAGGAAAGAATAAATACCTTTTTCAACAAACTCTAGTTATGATTACAAGGATAGTAATAATATCTATTATTTTGTGGGGTAATTTCTTTATTTTTGCAAATTTATTCAATTTGGAACTAGATCTAAATAAATTAACCGCAATAATGTTTCACTTAGGATTGTTAAGCTTATCGTTTGGAAGCTTTTCATTACTCATTGGGTCAATTACAGGCAATAAAGCTACAACTTTGGGACTTTCTGCTGGGATAGCTGTTCTTTCTTATTTTATTAATTCAATAAGCCCTATGATAAAAAGTATAGAAAATTTAAAATATTCATCTGTTTTCTATTACTACAAACATTCTGAACCTTTAATCAATGGAATAAATTTCGAAAGCATCTTAGTAATGTTATTTGTCAGTTTATTGTTTATAATATTATCCTTCGTAGCATTTAAATACAAAGATTTATATTAAGGAACATTTTGAATTTATCTAAACTTAAATTTCTCATTTTTGCATCTTTTTTTACTTTGATATTCATAGGATGTAGTTCTGAACAGGAAACTATTGAGACACTACAAAGTCAATCTACTACTATAAACTTAGATAATAGCTTAGATGAAGCTATTCAAAATTCTTTAGATAATTATCAGGCGGTAGTTGTTGTATTTTACCGAGGGCATTTCTGAGGTATTTGCAGAGCGCAACTTGGTGAGTTGTCACAAAATCATGCCCTGTTCAAAAGATTTGGGATTGATATCATTGCAATAAGTACAGATGATCAGGAAAATACACAAGCAATGAGAGATGAAGTTAATGCCAGTTTTGAAATAATTTCTGATTCTACTTACACTATTTCCCAACAATGGAAAGTATTTAACTTGCTGGGGGATGGAGTTGCTGCCCCATCTGCATTTATAATCGGTAAAAATAATGCAATATTATGGGGCCATCGTGGTTCTTCACCATCAGACAGACCTCCAACAGATTTTCTACTGGCAAAAACATTAGATTTACTGGAAAAAGTAGCAAACTAATTATTTGACTTTAAAAGATTAATATGACTAATATTAATCAATATTTTTTCAAAGGATTAATTATGGAGTCAGATAAAGATATTGCTGATATAAAAATGAAAATGATGATGGGAATTAAAGTTCCTATGAGAGATGGAATAGAACTTACTACAGATATCTATCTCCCGGAAGACAAATTACCCTGCCCGATAATATTACAACGATCTCCATATAACAGTAATGTTGAAGCAAGTGTCAAAGAAGCAGTATATTTAGTAAAAGAAGGATATGGAGTTATTCTCCAGGATGTTCGGGGAAGATGGGATTCTGAAGGTGAGTGGTACCCTTTTGTACATGAAGCTGAAGACGGCTATGATACGCAAGAATGGATAGGTTCTCAGGAATGGTGCGATGGAAATATTGGAACAATAGGCGGATCTTATCTTGCTATGGTTCAATGGCAGGCAGCTCCTCTGCGTAGTAAATATTTAAAAGCGATGGCACCGAAAGTAGGTTATTCAAACTTTTACCACAATTGGGTCTATACAGGGGGAGCATTTCAACTAGCTTTTAACTTAAGATGGATAGCTATCCAAATGCATACA
>CATLOZ010000048.1 GCA_950054395.1 uncultured Chloroflexota bacterium | reverse complement strand
CTTCATTTGATATAAGCGAAGCAAAACGCGAATGATTATGTTTTAAATAAATCAAAAATTCTAAAATATGTGGTTGTGGGAATTTTGGAGCATTATGAAATCCGCCATTCTCCTTATCATATGAATTAACTAAATTATCTAAAGCATTTTTGATATTATCAGAATCAATCACAGTCTCATTTTTCAATTCAGTTTTCAACAAACCTATTAATTGATTTCCTATATCAATAACTGTTCGCTTTTTATTGGAATAATATTCAACAACAGACTGTAAAACCCTCATGAAGCTAGGATGGTTTCCCCGATCCTCTAAAGGAAAGTAAGTTCCTGCAAAAAAAGGTATTTTTTCGGGGGTTAAAAACAAACTTGCCGGCCAACCACCTGAACCAGCCAATGCTTGTAATGATTCCATATATATACTATCAATATCAGGTCTTTCTTCTCTGTCGACTTTAATAGAAATAAAATGTTCATTCATATATTCTGCAATTGTCTCATCAGAAAAGCTTTCTTTTTCCATGACATGACACCAATGACAAGAAGAGTATCCAATGCTTAAAAAAACAGGTTTGTTATATTTCTTTGCTAGTTCGAATGGCTTCTCTGACCAAGGATACCAATCCACAGGGTTATTAGCATGTTGTAATAAATATGGGCTATTTTCATTTTTTAAATTATTTGACATTTAAATATGAATAATCACTCCCACTCAATAGTACTGGGAGGTTTACTTGTAATATCATAAACGACTCTATTTACACCTTGTACTTCATTAGTTATTCTACTAGAAATTTTATCTAATACATTATAAGGGATTCGTGCCCAATCAGCTGTCATAGCGTCTTCACTTTTAACAGCCCTGATAGCTATCGTATATTCATATGTTCTATGATCTCCCATTACACCTACACTTTGAACATCCAATAAGACAGCAAAATTTTGCCATAATTGTTCATATAAATCATTATTTTTAATTTCATCCATTAAAATCCAATCAGCATTTCTTAAAATCTCAAGCTTTTCGAAAGTAATTTCACCTATTATTCTTATAGCTAAACCAGGCCCGGGGAAAGGTTGCCTGTTAATTAAAAAATCAGGTAATCCTAATTCTTTTCCTATTAACCTAACTTCATCTTTAAAATGATTTCTTAATGGTTCTATTAATTCAAAATTCATATCTTTTGGCAATCCGCCTACATTATGATGAGTTTTAATTTTCGCAGCATTTGGTGAATCATTAGTGGCGCTTTCAATAACATCAGGATAAAGGGTGCCTTGGGCAAGAAATTTTATATTATCAAATTTTTTTGTAAAACTTTCAAATACAGAAATAAAAGTATTTCCTATTATTTTTCTTTTTTGTTCAGGATCAATAACTTTATTTAAATTTGAAACAAAAATTTCTGTTGCATCTACATATTCCACCTTTATATTTGCCTCTTTAAATTTATTAACTACTTCGTCAGCTTCATTCTTACGAAGTAAACCATTATTAACAAACAAGCAAATTAAATTTTCATTTATTGCTTTATTTAATAAAGCTGCAGTAACAGATGAATCAACACCACCAGAAATAGCACATAAAACTTTATTATCTCCAACTTGATTAGAAATTTTATCAATTGATGAATTAATAAAATTATAAGAAGTCCATTCTGGTTTAATTTTACAAATCACATTTACAAAATTAGATATAATTTGTTTACCATTTTGAGTGTGTACAACTTCTGGATGAAATTGAATTCCATATATATTCTTAAATTTAACCGCAGCATATTTACAAGAATCCGTAGAAGCTAAAAGTTCATAATGTTCAGGTATTACACTAACTGAATCTCCATGACTCATCCATACATTAAAATTATCATCACAATTTTGAAACAGTGGGTCTTTATTCGAAATTAAATTTATCTCTGCTTTCCCATATTCCGAATTTAAATCGGAAGAAACTTTTCCATCATCATTATAAATAATAGCCTGTAATCCATAACAAATACCTAAAATAGGTACTTTGAAATCATATAACCAATCAGGAATTTTCGGTGATGAAGAATTATTAATATCTGAGGGACCACCAGATAATATAATTCCTTTAATATTTATATGATCTAATTCAGATTTATCGGCATCAGGATTAATTATTTCAGAATAAACATTACATTCCCTGACTCTTCTAGCAATAAGTTTTGAATATTGAGATCCATAATCTAATATAATTACTGTATTATATGTTTTTTGACTATCATTTATTATTTTCATTAACAAAGCTTACATTTAAAAATACTCTAAGGTCAATAAAATTATGCAATCCACTTTAAAAAATTCTAAAAATATTATCTCCAAAATTCTTTCTAATGGTGGAATAGCAATTTTACCAACAGACACAATATATTCACTTAGTTGTATTACATCAAATACTAACAGTTTAAAACAGATTCTAAAAATCAAAGGAAGAGACGCAGCTCAAGGTATTCCTGTATTAGTCCCAAGTATAGATTATTTCAATGTATATGCACAAAATATAAATAATAATATTGAAAAAATCATTAAAACATTTATGCCAGGACCTCTCACTTTAATTTTAAATAAAAAACCTGGTGTATCTGATCTTATATCTGGCCCTAGCAATACAATTGCACTTCGTATACCTGATAATTCTGATTTAATAAATATTATGAATAAAATAAAAAGTGGAATTACAGGTACAAGTGCTAATTTATCAGGAAAAATTCACAGCTTAGATAATTACAAAATAATTAAAGATCTAGGTACAAAAGTAGATATATTCGTTTTTGGGAATTATAAAGTTAAAAACAAAAAACCTTCAACTATTTTAGATGTTACATCTGATAAAATGAAAATCATAAGAGAAGGTGCTATAAAAAAAGCAGATATTGACAACATAAACTTTTAAAAGGAAACTTTTGACAATCAAATTAAATAATATATCAAAAAAATTATTATATTCAGTAGAAAAAATAGAACCTGGATTAGCAGAAATGATCTGTTATCAATTATTTGATGACAAAGAAAATAACATTGCTGAAAAAAATATTAATATCTACCATCCTGAAATTTCTATAGGATTAAAATTGATAAATATTTTATCCGAAGAATCTGATTTGATTAAATTAGAAATAGGTTTGTGTTCTTTATATTTATTTAAATCAGGTTTATCTATTCATGAAGAGATAGGAGCTGGAACCCCAAACATTAATAACAAAGATACTCTGTGGTGGAAATGGGGACCTGCACAAGCAATTAATGCTGGGGATTGCCTATATAGCATGTCTAGGCTAATGATATTAGAAGAAAACAATTTAAATGATCATACAAAAATAAATTTACTACAAAAATTTGATTTATTAAGCAATAATATGTTTAGGGGAAAATTCTTAGAATTGAAAAATTCAGAGGATTATAAAATAAACTTATCTGATGTTATAGATACAAATTCATTAAGGGAAATAAGTGTTTTTCAATACGTAGCCGAATTATTTGATAAACCATCAGATAATCTAAATTTAATTAACATATTCAAAAACATAGGTGATTTGTATGTTTTGAAGAATCATCTTAATGGATTCAACAGACTAGCTGAATCTTTAAATATAAATCAAACATTTTCTCAACTTGAAAATGAAATTTTAAATAAAAAGAAAATATTTCCAATTAGTTACTTATTTGATGAATACAAGGATTCATTAGAGCATAAAAAAAAGCTTGGAACGATATACATGAAAAGAATGATTGAATTTGAAGATATGAAATACCTTAATGAATTATTCTATTCATCTGAATCAAGTAATGCATATGAAATAAAAATAGAAAAATTATCACAAGAAATAATTAATAATTTATACAAAATAGATAATCAATCATCTGACTTAAAAAGTCATTTACACGAGATTCAATTATTATGAATAATTTTAAAGACGTTTTTATTAAAAATTCACACACTATAAATCTAAAAAATAAAAAATGTATAGTGCGTGTTGATTTTAATGTACCTTTATCAGATCAAAATAAAATATTAGATGATACAAGAATTAAAGCTGTAAAAAAAACTATTGATTTTTTAATTTCAAAAAAAGCAATAGTAATACTAATATCACATATGGGAAGACCTAAAGGAAAAACAGATCAAAATCTTTCTTTAGGAAAAATAAAAAATTCTATTGAATTAATACTCAAATATAAAATACTTTTAATTAATATAAAAGAAAATGATGAAATAATCCATAATTCAATTTCAGATATAAAATCAAATCAAATAATAATGTTTGAAAATATCAGATTTAATCCTGAAGAAGAAACTTATTCTGATAAATTCAGCAAATATTTATCATCTTTTGGCGATATATATATTAACGATGCTTTTGCTGTATCTCATAGAAACCATTCTTCAATAACTGGGATTCCAAAATTTATTCCAAGCTTTATGGGATTTATGATGTATAAAGAATACACTTCTATATCAAATCTCAGTTCACAATTAGGTAATAATTCAATATGTATATTTGGAGGAGTAAAAATTTCAGATAAAATTCAAATATTAAACAATTTTATTGGGAAGGTTAAATATATAGCTATAGGTGGAGGGATGATTAAAGAATTCGCTAACTATTTAAACTCAAAAAAAATACCAGATAAAAATAACATAATTCATAATATTTTAAATAATAAAAAAACCAAAATATTAATTCCAAAAGACGTGATAATTAAAAATAAAAATCTAAAACCGGAATATATTGTCAAAAATTTAGATGAAATTTTAACCGGAGATAACATAGTAGATATCGGACCTAAAACAATTAATTTTTATTCAAATTCAATTAAAATTTCCACTTATATATTATGGAATGGACCAATGGGAATATTTGAAAACCCTGATTCCAATAAAGGGACATCAGCTATAGCCAAAGCTATAGCTAGAAATAATAAAGCTTATAGCGTAGCAGGAGGAGGTTCAACTGTTCAGGCAATTAATCAATTTATTACGCCCAAAGATCTCTCTCATGTTTCTACAGGCGGTGGTGCATTTATGGAATATATAGAAAATGGAACTCTGCCTGGGATAAATGCAATAATACAAAATAAAAAAAACTTATATGAATAATAATATCTACATAGCTAATTTGAAAATGAATGGAAATATTCAATTAATAGATAAATATATAAATATATTCAAAGGTTATACTGGGAATAATTTAATCATTCTATGCCCTCCATTTACCTTACTGGATTATTCTTCCCACAAAATCAATTCTAACCAATCAATTTTAAGCCTTGGGGCACAAAATATTCATCATGAAACAGAAGGGGCATTTACCGGGGAAATATCTGCCAATTTAATCAAACCCTATTCTGAATTTTCAATAATTGGCCACTCTGAAAGAAGATTAAATGGTGAATCAAATGAAATAATCGCAAAAAAAATTATTACTTGTTATAAAAATAATATTAAACCAATATTATGTGTGGGTGAATACAATTATTCTGATAATGTTGATGAAACATTTAAAATTATCGAACTTCAATTAAAACCACTAAAAAATATAATTTTAGATTCTCAACTTTCATTACTGATTGCATATGAACCAGTATGGGCTATAGGAAATAATAATGCTTGTGATCCTAATAGAGCAGGGGAGATTGCAAATTTTATTAAAAGTTTTACAACCAATAATACCAATATTAATGAAATTAATATTTTATACGGTGGGAGTGTTGACGATAAAAATCACGAGGATTATTTAAATCAAAAAAATATCAATGGATTATTAGTTGGCAGTGCAAGCCTTGATCCATCAAAATTTTTCAAGATAGTAACAAATAACAGGTGATTTTATAGTGATTTCCATAGTTGGCCCAACCGGTGCTGGTAAAACTACCTTAGCACTTAAATTATCGAAAAATTTACCAATAAATGTTATAAGTGCCGATAGTAGACAGGTATACAAATATATGGATATTGGTACTGCAAAACCAACTAAAGAACAAAGAAATAAATTAACTCATTATTTGGTTGATTATATAAATCCTGATGAAAAATATAACCTTAACAAATTCATTATTGATTCTAATTACTATATAAATAAAATTAAAAATAAAAAAAATATCCCACTTATTGTAGGAGGTACAGGATTATATATATGGGCATTAATAGATAACTGGTCATTACCCGATGTTGGGCCAAATGAAAAATTTAGAACAAAATTAGAAAATAATATTAAAAATTTCGGACCTGAATATATAAAAAAAACTTTTATAAATAAAATGGGATCTGATTTTTCTGAAAATTATGACTTGAACAATACAAGAAGACTTATCAGATATTTGGAAATAATCAATGAAGTCGGCATTGAAAAATTTTTACAATCATCTAAATCAAAAAACGAAAAAAATACAATATATGGAATAGATTTTTCAAAAGAAGAGCAACGTACTTTAATTCCCGAAAGAATAGAGAAAATGTTTAAATCAGGCTGGGTTGAAGAGGTCGAAAATTTAATTAAAAATGGCTATAATTTAGAACATTATTCTATGAGTGGGATAGGTTATAAAGAAATTTATTCTTACTTAATAAATAAAATTAATTATGAAGATATGAGGGAATTAATTTTAAATAGAACAAATTCATTTATAAAAAAACAAAGAACGTGGTTCAAAAAAACCGATAATAGAATAACATGGATTAATTCAATTGAAGATAATAAAGTAATAAGAAATATTTCTGAAAAAATTTTAAATTCATATGATAATAAAGTAAATGCAAACAATTAAATTTAGTAAATATACCGGGGCTGGAAATAACTATATTTTTGTCGATGGAAGGGAAATAAATCATAATTGGAATGGCTTAGCAAAATCAATTTCCGACAAAAATTTTGGGATAGGTTCAGATGGTTTGATTATATTAGACAAAAGTGATATCGCTGATATAGAAATGATTATGTTCAATGCAGATGGGTCAGAAGGTGAAATGTGTGGAAATGGTCTAAGATGCCTCGCAAGATTTGCAGAAGACAATGAAATTATAAAACCAAAGCTGGAGAATATAAAAGTATCAACGAAAGCCGGTATAAAAACAATCTATCCATATTATGAAAATAATATTATGACAAAAGCTTCAGTAGATATGGGCGCTCCTATTTTTGATCCGACTAAAATTCCTGTTATTCCAGATACAGTTGAAAATGGCATTCCAATAGTTAACTTTAATTATGAAAATTTATCTCTTAAATTATACTGTGTTAATACTGGAGTCCCACATTGCATCGCATATATAGATGAACCAGTTTACAATTTCGAACTTGAAAAAATTGGACCTTTAGTAGAAAAATATGATAAATTCCCTCAAGAAGTCAATTTTGAAATTGTTAACAAAAAAGAAGATAAGTATATAGTAAGAGTATGGGAAAGAGGTTCTGGGATAACACTTGCTTGTGGAACTGGTGCTACTGCAGTTGCTGCAATATCAAAAAAATTAAATCTATTTGATGATGTAATACATATGAATTTTCCAGGTGGGGAATTAATTTGCGATTGTAGTAAAAAATCATCTATTAATATGGAAGGTCCAATAGAATATATCTGTTCAGGTACTTATAACATAAATTATAATTGGTAAAAGGATATTATATGAAAATTTCTGACAGAATTAACAAAGTTCCGCCATATTTATTTTTTGAAATTTCGAAAAAGATAAAAGCAAAAGAAGCTGAAGGGAAAAATATACTTGATTTTGGAATAGGTGATCCTGATATTCCTACACCTGATTTTATACTTCAAAAACTTATACAAGAATCTAGTAATCCCGTTAATCATAGATATCCAGAATCTAATGGAATGATTGAACTTAGAACAACTATTGCAAAATGGTATAAAAAAAGGTTTGGAGTTAACTTAAATCCTGAAAATGAAGTCATAGGTTTGATTGGAGGGAAAGAAGGAATCGGTCATGCAGCTTTAGCGTTTCTTGATCCAGGTGATATTGCACTTATACCTGATCCACATTACCCAGTTTATTCAAGGGGAACATGGTTTGCTGGTGCTGAATGCCATTTCATGCCCTTAAAAGAAGAAAATAAATTTCTTCCGGATCTTGAAGCTATACCTTCCGATATATTGAAAAAAGCTAAGATTATGTGGATTAATTACCCAAATAACCCTACAGGAGCCATAGCAGGAATGGATTTTTTTAATAACGTTATAGAATTTGGTATAAAACACGACATAGCTATATTACATGATGCAGCTTATTCAGAAATAACTTATGACGGTTATAGGGCTCCTAGTATTATGCAAATTCCAAATTCTAAGGAGATAGCCATAGAATTTCACTCTTTATCTAAAGCATATAATATGACTGGATGGAGAGTAGGTTCTGCTGTTGGTAATAAAGATTTAATTTCTGCTATAACAACTATTAAATCTAACCTTGATTCAGGCATTCCTCAAGCAATACAGCATATGGCTATAGAAGCCTTAGAAAGTGATGATTCTGTAATTTCAAACAATATTGAAATATATAAAACTAGAAGGGATCGTCTTATTTCAGCATTAGAACTTATTGGGCTAGAAATCAAAACTCCTAAGGCAGGTTTATATCTTTGGGCGAAAGTACCTCACAGGTATGATTCTGCAAGTTTTACAGAATTGCTTTTAGAAAAACTCGATATAGTTGTAACACCTGGAAATGGATATGGGGATAACGGAGAAGGTTATATTAGGCTTTCGTTAACAATTCCTGATAAAGATATTGAAAAGGCTATTGAAAGGTTAGAATCTTTTAAATTAAACATTTAATCTATAAATTATGGTAAAAACTGAAAAAGTAATAATAACAGGAATAAAAAACAATTCAAAATATAATCATAAAAACAGTTCTATAAAAGAACTCGCCGAACTTGTAAAATCAGTGGATGGAACAGTAGTAGGAGAAATTACACAATCATTAAAAAACCCCACAACACACTATCTTGGTAAAGGTAAAATTAATCAACTAATTGAACTTAGAGACAAAATAAAATTTGATACAGTTATTTGTAACGATGAATTATCTCCTTCACAACAAAGAAATCTGGAAAAGGAACTAGCTCCTATAAAAGTTATTGATAGAACAGCGTTAATATTAGATTTATTTGCAAAGAATGCCAGAACAAAAGAAGGGAAATTACAGGTTGAACTAGCACAACATCAATACTTACTACCTAGAATAGCAGGGCAATGGAGTCATCTTGAGAGATTAGGAGGAGGGATTGGAACAAGAGGTCCAGGTGAAACACAGATAGAAACTGATCGTAGGTTAATACGAAACAGAATAAAAACAATTAAAGATCAAATAGAAAAAGTGAGAAAACATAGAAAAAATTATAGAAAAAATAGACTCAGATCAGGTTATTTAACTGCATCAATTATAGGTTATACAAATTCTGGTAAAAGTCAGTTGTTAAATACGCTAACAAATTCAAAAATAGAATCAAAAAACAGATTGTTTTCGACACTTGATCCAACAACAAGAAGATTATCGAATAAATATAAATTAAATAATAAATTATTATTATCTGATACAGTTGGATTTATTGATAAATTACCAACAACATTAGTGGCTGCATTCAGAGCCACATTAGAAGAAATAGAAGATTCAAATTTGATTATCCATGTTTTAGATGTTAGTGACAAAGAATTAAGTAAAAAATTTGAAACATCAAATAAAATATTGAAAGATTTGGGATACGATAAAAAGCCAACAATTATAGTATTAAATAAAATAGATAAATTAAAAGATTATCATAAAAATATAAATCAGATAGATATAAATCAAAATTCAAATATAATTGGGATATCAGCATTAAAAAAAATAAATATAGAGGATTTAATAATTAAATTATCTTATATAACTGATCAAATTAGATAAATAGGGTATAAAATTTATACTATCTATATTCGCACTATAAATATTATGTAAAGTACTATTTAATATTTACTTCTATAATATTTCTTTCAAGTAATCTTAAGATAAGCAATAGTTTTGATTCACTAATATTATTATCATCAAATTTTAATACTTCTGAATCTAAATCATCAATTTCTATATTAGAATTAGATTTAGAATCAATAAATATACACTTTTCATTTAAATGACCAAATACCATACCAATATGAATCCAGTATTTATTATTTTCACTATTTAAATTATTGTTATTTAAAATAAATATAGAATATAGTTCAGACTGTGATTTGATAAAATCAAAATCAAAACCACTTTCACCAAATATAATTTTTTGTTGAGAAAATTCTATTCCCAATAAATCTAATGTAGATTTAACAATTTCAAAAATACCTGTATCTTCAAAATACATCAAATTTATTTGATTTGTCTTAGGAAGTAAAGTTGGTCTGTTATCCAACCTAGATATTTTATTAATAGGCAAATCTGTATCATCCACATCATTGTTTGTTCCCTCACTAAAAGATAAATCTATATTTTCTACTTTCCCAGAGAAAGATAAATTATTATCTAATTGATTAACAAACTTATCATCACCATCCTCAGACATTAAATTAGAAAACAAACCATTTAAAATTACAATTTCTAAAAATTCATCAATAGTATCTTTAGTAATAATTTTAATTTTTTCCAATACAAGTCTCTTTATACTTTCATAAGGAGGTAATTTTTTTGATTCATACAATTCATAAAATTGTTTAAATGGAACAGGAGTCAAAACAGCCTCTTGCAAAACTCTAGATAGCTGTCTCTGATCGGCAGGATATACAATTTCCTTACAAAGACGAGTTAAATTTATAATATCAGTATCCCTTTTAGCATCAGTAAGGCCATATAATCGCATATTATTAACTTTTTCAGTATAATAGCTACTGCGAATTGAAACACCCCA
>CATLOZ010000047.1 GCA_950054395.1 uncultured Chloroflexota bacterium | reverse complement strand
ATTATTTATATTTTAATTATTTAATTGAGATCAGTATTGAGATTATTAAAGATGTGATTTTAAATAAAAATATTAATGAAAAAAGTAATTTAATAACAATATATGATAATAAAAATATGCTTAATTTAAATAATCATATTTTACTGAGAACAATACATAATTTAAGTTCAATCGATTTTTATTTAAAATCAAATATAAATCCATCTATAGTTATTGATAATTTAATATTCTCCTTATAATTATTGTATTTTTAGAACCTTTTTATTGACTTACAATTTATTGTATGTGGAGGTTATCTATTTAATAGTTTTATAGAAGGGCAATAAAGACATTTGATTATTTACGTAATAATTGTTTATTTGAATAAAAAGGGCGACCATGATGTTTGAATATTGTTTGAATATTTTAAAATATGTGTATTAAGATTAGGGATAGATGGTTTTTTGATTAATCTCATTTTTGCCTCTTCCGGAGTTCTTCCGGCTTTTTTATGGTTACAATCGGTACATGCAGTTACTACATTATTCCAACTGTGATTTCCATTTCTTGATTTAGGTATTATATGATCTATAGTTAATTTCTTTTTTGTATTTTTGCAATATTGACAAGTAAAGTTATCTCTAGCCAAAATTCCAAATCGAGAAATTTTTTTTTCATAAGGTCTTTTAATATATTTTAATATTTTAATTACTGAAGGCACAAGAAATGCTTTACTTATAGATTTAATGGAATTATCACTATTTATAACTGTTTCAGCTTTTTCGGAAAAGATTAATACTATAGCTCTTTTTGCAAGGCAAATCCCTAAAGGAGTGTAATCTTGGTTAAGTATTAGTACTGGAGCATTTATACTTGATTTCCTTGTTTGTATATTTGTTGTTTCCAAAATATTCATACAGATTTATTTATATAGATTATTGTTTAAAATTTCATATGAATTAGAAAATGATAGTGGTATAAACGGGGCTTTGTGAAGATTTAATGAATTTATTATTTTCATAGAATTTGATGATATGTGAGAGTTTATAAATTGTTTTTCTATATTATTGATTTTATTTTTTATGAATGGTGTATCGATGGCATAGTTCGTAATTATATTTGAATTAGTTACCTCAAAATGGTAGGTTATTCTAGATAAGGATATGATTGATATGGTTATTATTACAAATGCAAAGCTAACTCCAATAATTATTCCTCCTATCCTGTCTATTAATGATGAAAAACCAAAAGTAGCTAATGATAAAATTGATTTTAAAGGCTTTGTTAAGGAGCTTGTTATTAATATACATACAAGTATTAATACGAAATAAATAATTCCAGAAATGATATTTTTATCAAGACTAAAATCAGGTAAAACTTTTATTATTGTTGGAGTAAATATTCCAGATAAAATCCATCCAATTAAACATGCTATAAAAAATAATGCTATTTTAATTAAACCGTTTTTGAATCCGTAGAAAATTAGAATTAATAACAGTAATCCAAATATAATATCTAATAAATTCATTATTTTGCTTTTGGTTCTTGTTTTGGTGCGGGGTTAATTAATTCTTTAGCAAGTGAAATTGGGAGAATGTTTGATAACTCTTCTACACTCCATATACCGCTTTTATTTATAGAATGTATAACATGTCTTGGGGAATATAATGACATATTCCACCCAAAAGTTCCAAATACTTGGCCTGTAATTTCACCGCCTTGCTCAGTACATAGATAAGTAATCTTAGGAGCGTTATTTTCAACGTTATTAGCTTCTGGTGGCTCATCACTTGATGGCATCTCTTGTACATCAGTACCTTTCTTTTTTGCATCTAAAGCTTTTCTAAGATCTCTGGTTGTCTGGGGCACAGATTGTGTCATTCTAGAAGTTCCTCCAGGATATATTGAATTTATACTTATTCCATAATCTGATACTTCACTTGCTACAGCTCTTGAAAATCCAACTATTCCTTCTTTAGCTGCTGCATAATTTGCTTGTCCTGATGCTCCAAGGCCTGATGAAGATGCACATAATACTATTCTGCCGTATCTATTGGGCAACATTTTATCTATTGAGTGTTTTACCATATTAAATGTACCTTTTAAATGTACTTGAATGACAGAATCCCATTCTTCTTCAGTCATATTAAAAATCATTCGATCTCGTAATATACCTGCACAATTTACTAATATATCTAATTTCCCAAAATTATCCATAGCACAATCAATAATTTGTTTTGATGATTGAAATTCTGAAATAGAATCGGAACTAGCTACAGCACTTCCTCCATTTTCATTGATATATTCTACTACTTCATCTGCCGGTTGCTTTGAATTCCCCGATCCATCTAAATTTGAGCCTAAATCGTTTACAACTATTGATGCCCCTTCTTTAGCCATTAATTCAGCGACTGCTTTTCCTATACCTCGACCTGCTCCTGTTATTATAGCTACCCTATCTTCTAATCTTTTCATAATCATTCCTCCTTTTATGTTGGGTTTATTAGAATCCAATACCAAAAGTTTTAGGAACTAATTGTTCCATTTCTGCCATTTCGAACACACCTGCTTTGTATATTCTTTTATCCGGTGAGGGGTTGGAATATACGTAAATACTTCCTCCATTAACACCAAATACATATCCATTAACATTAGGAAGGTATTCAGTAGATAAACAAACAGCCAAAGTAGCTACATTTTCCGGGCCATCTTCTGTGGTTGGGTTCCATTCTAATGATGGATCAGATATTCCTATTCCTGCTTTGTCATCTGAATTTGAAGTCATTAATTCTGATGACAGATAAGATTCTACTGTTCCAGCATGTAATCTGGTTTTAGCTATAGGGGAAATAGCATTTGCTGTCACCCCGTATTTGCCTAAATCTGTAGCTGTTGTTCTGGTTAATCCTATTATTCCTTCTGAGGCAGCAGCATTATTAGATTTTCCTATTTCGCCTAGGCCTGCATCTGAAGTTAAATTTACCACTCTTCCACTTCTTTGTTGTCTAAATAAAATAGCAGCAAATTTTGTAGGTGCAAACATGCCTTTTAAATTATTGTCAATTACGGTATCAAAATCTTTTTGTGACATTTGAAAAAGAAATCTATTGTTTGCTATTCCAGCTGAATTGATTAAAATATCTATTTTGCCGAATGAGTCTATACAGTTTTTTATACAGTTTTCAGCTTCTGACATAATGCTTACATTATTATAATCTGCTTTAGCATTACCTTTTTTTGAGTTTATTTCTTCAACAGTCGAGTCAGCAGGATCTTTTGAATATCCTGTGCCGTCAATTTCACAACCGATATCATTTACAATAACATTGGCACCTTCTTCAGCAAGTTTTTTTGCAATTGCTTTCCCAATACCTCTTCCACCGCCAGTTACTACGGCTGATTTACCTTTTAATATAGCCATTTTTGTCTCCTTTTATACTTAAATTCAATTATACAGAATATTAATTAGAAGCTGTGATATATATGCTTATTTTAATTTAAATATTCATTTATTTTATTTTTTAGATTAGAATAACTAATGTAATAATTAATTTTGTTGTAGGTGTAATAATGGATTTTCAAGAAAATACAGTCTTATCTAATGTTTCTTTTGATGTAATAGGTTCTCGGCCGATAAGACCTGATGGATCAGATAAAGTAACAGGATTGGCAAGGTATGGTGCAGATATATATCCTACCAATTACATACATGGCAAAGTTCTAAGAAGCCCATATGCTCATGCAAAAATTATTTCTATTGATATAAGTGAGGCTGAAAAATTAGATGGGGTAATTTCTATAGTTACTCATGATGATTTTCCTGAGTCTAAAACTAAAGATTTAAAATATTTAAGAGAAAATAGTTTAGCTAAAGATAAAGTTTTATATGTGGGGCATGCTATAGTTGGAGTTGCAGCAAATAGTATTCATATTGCCGAGGAAGCTTTAGAGTTAATTAAAGTCGAATACGAAATTATAGACCCAGTTATGACGGCTCCATTTGGATCCACAGATGAATCTTCAATTTTACATGATGACCTAAGAACAGATTTATTTGGAGAGCAAAAGGATGGATTAACAAATATTGCAAGTAGATTTAAGCATGAAATTGGAGATACACAAAAAGCTTTTGAGAAATCTGACATCATTATAGAAAAAGAATTTAATACAGCTACTGTACACCAAGGGTATATTGAACCGATGAATGTAACGGCCCATTGGAATAATGATAGTAGAGTCCATATATGGATAAGCACTCAGGGACCTTTTCAAATAAGAGAGGAAACAGCAAGAGCTTTAGGTATGAGAACATCTCAGATAAAAGTGACTCCCATGGAAATTGGGGGAGGTTTTGGTGGTAAATTCCCTTTATACCAGGAACCTGTTGCAGTTTTGTTATCACAAAAAAGTGGAAAACCAGTAAAAATTATTATGACAAGAAAAGAAGTTTTTGAGGGAACAGGCCCAACTTCAGGATCTTATGTTAAATGTAAGATTGGTGCAACAAAAGAAGGTAAAATTATTGCTGCAGAAGGTTATTTAGCTTATGAAGCCGGTGCATACCCCGGGTCCCCTGTAGAAGCTGGTGGTAAGTGTATGTTTGCTTGTTATGATATTCCAAATGTCTTAGTTGAAGGCATAGATGTTGTTGTAAATAAACCAAAAACTGCAGCTTATAGAGCTCCTGGTGCAACTAATTCAACACTAGCAACAGAAACAATTATTGATGAGATAGCTAAAAAATTATCATTAGATCCAATTGAACTTAGACTCATGAATGCTTCAAAGGAAGGTACTAGACGAGCAGATGGACCAAAATTTCCTAAGATTGGATGTATAGAAGTATTGGAAGCAATGAAAAATCACCCACATTGGAATTCTCCTATTGAGGAGAAAAATATGGGGAGAGGAATTGCAATTGGGTTTTGGTTTAATGGTGGTGGTCCTTCTAATTGTTCTATAGGTGTTAATCAAGATGGAACAATAAATTTAGTAGAAGGATCTCCTGACATAGGAGGTTCCAGGGCTTCTATAGCTATGCAGGCTGCTGAAGTTTTAGGATTAAATTCTAAAGATGTTTATCCGAGTGTAACTCATACAGATAATTTAGGTTATTCAGGTGGTACCGGAGGTAGTAGAGTAACATTTGCAACTGGTTGGGCAGCTATTGAGGCTGCAAGAGATGTAAAGCAACAAATGATAGCTAGAGCAGCAAAAATATGGGGTATAGAAGAAGAAGATATTGAATTAAAAGATGGAGTTTTTGTATCAAATTCTGATTCAGAGTTACAACTTAGTTTTAAAGAGTTAGCATCGATGTTAATTGATACAGGTGGCCCTATTACAGGAAAAGGAAGTATTTCGCCTACTGGAGTTGGAGGTTCATTTGCAGGCAATATAGTAGATGTTAAATTAGATGATGAAACTGGAAAAATTGATATCGTGAGATTTACAGCTTTTCAGGATGCAGGAAAAGCTATTCATCCTAGTTATGTTGAAGGTCAAATGCAAGGAGGTAGTGTACAAGGAATTGGATGGGCTTTAAATGAAGAATATTTTTATGATAATAATGGTGATTTAAAAAATTCTACTTTTTTGGATTATAGGATGCCTACTAGTTTGGATTTGCCTATGATAGATACGGTTATAATTGAAGTAGCTAACCCTGGACATCCTTATGGAGTTAGAGGAGTTGGCGAAGCAAATATAATTCCTCCACCTGCTGCAATAGCTAACGCACTATATGATGCCTCAGGTATAAGAATAAATGCATTACCCATGAGTCCTGTAGCTGTGATGGGAAATTTGCTTAATAATTCTTAAAATTGATTTAATATTAATACTACTAATGGAGCATATATTAGTCCTGGAATTAAATCAGCAGAGGGTATTTTTTTTATATCAAGCAATCTAAAGCCAATAGATAAAATCATTAACCCTCCAGTTGAAGTTAACTCAGTAATCATTTGTTCGTTTAAAAATGTATTACCAATGATTACTGAAAGAAAAGTAAAGAAGCCTTGAACTACAATTACAGATAAAGAACTAAATAATACTCCTATACCCATGGTTCCCGAGTAAACAAAAACCATAATTCCATCTAATCCTGTTTTGACAAATATTAAATTAAGGTCTTTAGATACCACTTCATTTAATGGGGCTAAAATTGCTATTGGACCCACACATGCTATAAGACTTGCAACTACAAAACCTTCTACAAAATTTTTGGTTTTAGAGTTACTATCATTTTTTGAACTATAGGTTTTTTTCTTTAACCATTCACCTATTGTTTCTAGCTTATGTTCTATTTGTATTAAAGATCCTGTAATACCCCCCAGCAAAATTGCGATTAATGGAATTACAGCATTAGATGTTTCTAAAAAAGCATCTACTCCAATCATAATTGTTATAAGCCCTAGTCCCATTAAGCTTGTTTCTCTTACTCTTTCGGGGATTTTTGAACCTAAAAATACACCTAATGATCCTGTAATTATCATTACTGCTGCATTTATTAAAGTTCCAAAACCAGGGAATAACATATTTTTCCTATTATATAAATTTAAATGATTATTATATTTTATTTATGTGAATTTTGTCAGAAATTCACTTATCTTTTTTTTACTTATAACAGGAACTGTTGTGTTATTTTCTGGGTAACCAACTGCGATAATCAGGTAAGCAGATTCATTTAAAGGTCGATTTAAAATTTTATTTAAAAATTTCATCGGACTAGGTGTATGTGTTAAAGTTGCAAGTCCAGATAAATGTAAAGCTGTGATTAAGAATCCTGTCGCAATTCCAACTGATTCGGAAACATAATAGTTTTTTATTTTTTCAGATTTTTTATTTACTGAATATCTTTCGGCAAAAACAATAATTAAATACGGTGCTTTTTCTAGATGTGGTTTGTTAGCATCCGTACCAATATGTTTTAATGCGTTTAGCCATTCTTTTGGAGCTCTTTTTGTATAGAATGCTTTTTCTTCTTCCTCAGCTGCATTTCTAATTGATTTTTTTATTTTTTTATTACTTACTAGAACAAAATGCCAGGGTTGTTGATTCGCTCCACTTGGTGCTCTGCCAGCTGATTTAATTGCATTTTCTAATACTTTTACAGGAATATCTTTTGATGAAAAATCTCTTATTGTCCTTCTTGTTTTCATTTTATTGAAAAAATCTTTTGAAATATTAATCATTTCTTTTTGTTTCAAATTTATTGAATGTATATATGCTTGGTTTTTTTTATTCATATTATTTTAATTATTTAATTTTTCATTCTCGGGAGTATTAATTTCGAAGGATAATTTACATCGTGATATATTTTTTGTGTTGCTATTTTAAACTCATGGTCATTCCAGAAATCATTTCCTGTATTGTGGTTTCTGTCATGGTTTGGAAAGTCTGAACTAGTGATATACAGTCTTAATTTTTGACCTTTTAATACATTTATACCTAAAGGGCGTAACTTAATTGTATATTCTATTGGGTCTGTATTAGGAATTAAATCATTATTTTCATAACTGTTTCTGTATTTTGCTCTTAAGATTTCATAACATAAATTCACTGGTATATTATTTTCATAAACTATTACAAGTTTTACTACCCAATCAGTATCTTTTGCATCAGAAGAAGCCCAAAGTTTTACAATAGGATTACCTATGAATTTAGTTGGAGATTGGAATTTGTCTGTTTCATATAAAAGTATGTCATTTCTATTATGATTTGGTCGTTGATCCATGGGAACAGTTTGAGAGTTTTGTAACATGAGACTCATAACCGGATCTTTAGGATCATATTTATATGTGTCTGGAGGTTCTTGATTAGGTAATTTAGTATTTAAAATACCATTAGAATTTTTAACATTTGCGTCTCCGTTAGAATGTAGATAATATATTTTATTTTCAGAATTTTCAGGGGGCCATTTAGAATAATATTCCCATTTGTTACTTCCTAATATAAATAATTTTACTCTTTTATTTTTAGGAAAAATTAATTCCTTTCCTTTAAATTGATGATCATACCATTTTATGATTAAATCTGAATAAGATTCGTCGGCTTCTTTTCCATAATTGACAGGACCAATATTACCTTTGAAATTTCCATTATCATGACTCCAAGGTCCTATAATTAATTTATGGTAATTTTTGATTGGATTTTTTTGTTTGTCTAAACCTATGAAAGTATCTACCGTACCTATCAATCTATCCCACCAACCTGTTATATGCATTACGGGAACATTAACTTTTGGATAGATATCTGAAAAATCTTGCATTTCAACATGTGAATTTTTCATTAATTTTACCAAAGGTTCATAAAGGTCTGAAAATGGTTCTTTTGGTAATGTTGACAGCGGTGTCCACCATATATATTTTCCTCTTTCTACTTGATTCCATTGTTTTATAGCTTCTAATTGATCATAAGGACCGCTTTTATCATCTAATTTTTTTCTTATAGGAGATGCTAGTTGATATGTCCATTCAAGTCTCCTTCCAGTTTCAAATATTCCTCTTGTTAAATCTAAAGTTTTTGCAACCATTCCGCTTGATAGTGCAGATTTTAAATTGGGATGTTCTGATAATAATATCATCCAGGTATGCCATGATGGATTTGAATGACCCCAAGTACCAATAGAACCATTACTTAAATTTAACTTTGAAGCCCATTCTATTGTATCAAATGCATCTTCAGCATCACCTGTTAGGTATTTATTTTCCCACATCCATATAAATTCACCTTCTGATTTAAATCTTCCTCTAACGTCTTGTACAATAACTATGTATTCGTTTTGAGCTAATGTTTTAGCATCTGTGGTATAAGTAGATCTCGTTTTATCATAAGGGGTTCTGCAAACTAAAACAGGGTTACGAGAATGATTATCTTTAGAATATATATCAGAATATAATATTGTTCCGTCTCTCATTTTACATGGGACATTTTTTTGCACATATATATTTTTATTCATTATTGGAATATACGATTAAAATATGTTTTTGCAAAGCCTAGATAATAAGTTTTATTTGACTCATAAGCTTTTCCATGCCCATCGCAATTCTCGAATTTGTGATATAAAGTATCAATTGGTGCATGTTCATTAATTTGATCTGAGTGATAAATGGGAATTCTTTTATCATCTTTGCAATGTACCATTAATACTGGATAAGAAAGAACTTTAATTGATTCATAAGGTCTGATTTCATCAAGGTTTATACCTTCTAGCAAAATTGAACTCCATACAATTCCTTGAGATAATAATCCGGCAATAAATCCCGGAATGGGAGTTCGTCTTGGAATTTCGCCGGTAATTAAATCAGTAATCATATTGTATGGGCTATCGATAAATATCCCTTTTATTTTTTCATCTGAATTTCCCGCAAGAATTGCAAGCACAGCTCCATAACTTATTCCATACAATGCTATTTTTTCAACATTTTTTGTCGATTCTAAATAATTTATTGCACCCTTAATATCAGCAATTTCTTTGATCCCAAGACCCACTTTTGCTGTATCAGATTCACCATGGCCTCTTAGATCAAAAGTAAATATAGAATAACCCATGGAATGCATATCGGATAAAACTTCTAGTCCCGGTGGAATTGTTTGTTCTGATGTGTGACCAGCTCTGTTACTGTCTATACCATGTAAGTAAATTATTGTATTTTTTGATTTATTAGGTATCCACCATCCTCTTAGAGTTAATTCTGTGTTGTCACTTGATTGAAATTCTATTTCTTCATATTGCAATCCATAATCTTTTGGAGATATTTCAGGTAAATTTATGATAGTTTTATAAGCTAGTGTGGTAATGTAAACAGAAATTAAAATATAAATTATTGAGAGTATTAACATTGCTAGTGCGAAATAGGCAAATTGTTTTTTAAATTTAATTGATTTAATTTGTTCTAGCATGATTATTTTTTACCAGATTTTTCTAATATTATTTTCATTCTATCTACTAATAAGAAAAACATTAATGCCCTATTTGTAGAGCAGTATTCATTAAGTTCTTTGATAATATCATCTTTATTTTCGGATTCCGTAATTGATTCTAGTAAATTATTATATACATCAGAATAATATTCGAAATTAGGGTTTTCAGGGGTATTTAAATTAAGCATCATATTCTCATACCATAAGCAACTTATTAACTCAGATCTTTTTTCTCCTATTTTAGTAAGATCTTTTATTAGAGTTTTATTTAAACTAGGGCTTGTTAACCCCGATGCTTCATTAGAATTATTGTTTTCTAGTTGATTTGAGTTTGAATTAATTAATTCTATCTTTTGTTTATTATTATTAACACTATATAGGCTAAATATACTAAATATTAAGCTTAATAATGCAAATAGTAGTATTCCTTTATTTAAATTATTCATTTTTACATATGCCCCTGCTGGGACTCGAACCCAGGCACACGGTTTAGGAAACCGATGCTCTATCCTCTGAGCTACAGGGGCTCGTTGTTATATATTAATATTTTGTGCCGTTAAAAATAAATTATAAATCGAATTTATTATTTTATAAAGGTATTTAAAATGATTAGATACGATTTTTGAAGATGAAAATGTAATTTTATTTTATTTTGATCAACGCTTTAGTAACTTTTAGAGTAATTGGAGTTTCTGAAAGAGTGTGTTTTATTAATAAATTAATTTCGTTTGAATTATCATTTTTAATTAAATTAGTAATTTCAAAAAGAGTTTTATTATTAATAGCTTGTCCGTTTATTTCTTGTATTATATCTCCCTGTCTAAGACCAGAATTATATGCAGGGCTATTTTTATATACAAAACTAATTACAGTTTCGTTATCTGAATTTAGTTGTATTTTTGCACCGATACCATTATATGTATATGGATTTTTTTTCATCATAAGTTCTTTTTTACCTATTGCAGGAGGATTATCCATTCTGTGATTTTTTTTCATCATAAGT
>CATLOZ010000046.1 GCA_950054395.1 uncultured Chloroflexota bacterium | reverse complement strand
CGGATTACTGGCAGGTCAAAAATTCAATACTTTGGTTATTGGTGATGATTCACTTAGTAAAAGGCCAATGAACAGAATAGCTAACCCCTTAAAACTAATGGGAGCTAATATAAGACCCTTAAATAATCTCTCGAAAGATGAAATTAGGGCACCATTTGAAATTAAAGGATCTAATTTAAATAATATAAATTATAAAAGCCCTGTATCAAGCGCCCAGGTAAAATCATGCATTCTTATCGCAGGAGCATATGCTGATGGGGTTACTACAATTACAGAACCTTCAAAAAGTAGGGATCATACAGAAAGAATGATGAAAGCCATGGGTGCTAAAATAGAAATTACTGATAAAAAAATATCAATAGAAAATTCAATACTTAAAGCACAAAATGTTATGATTCCTGGAGATATTAGTTCCGCAGCATTTTGGATAATATTAGCAGCTTGTCATAAAAATGCAGAATTATTCATACCCAATATAGGCTTAAATCCTACTAGAACAGGAATACTTGAAGTACTTACTAAAATGGGAGCTAGAATAAATATATCAAATCAAAAAACTGAATTAGGGGAACCAAGAGGAGATTTAACTGTAAAATCTAGCAACCTTACAGGTATCAATATTGAAGGAAGTATAATTCCAAAAATCATTGATGAAATTCCAATACTTTCTCTGGCAGCATGTTATGCTTCAGGTGAAACTGTTATTAAAGATGCTCAAGAACTAAGGGTAAAAGAATCTGACAGAATAAAAGCTACAGTTCAAGGATTATTTAAATTAGGTGCAGACATTTCAGAAACAAAAGATGGAATGATAATCAAAAACAGTCCAAACCTGCAAGGATCAGAAGTAAATAGCTACGGAGACCATAGAATTGCAATGATGCTTGGAATTTCAGGATTACTAACAGAAGGTCAGACCACAATCACAAATGCTGAAGCTGCCAATATATCTTATCCCAATTTTTGGGATCAAATTGATAATTTTTAATATTATATTAATATGAATAAAAAAAATACAATATTCCTTATATCAGGACCTTCTGGTGTTGGAAAAGATTCTGTTATAAAAACTTTAAATGAATCTAATTCAAATATAAAAAATATTGTAACTATTACAACTAGAAAAATAAGGGGAAATGAAATTCATAATAAAGACTATATATTTGTAAGTAAAAAAAAATTTGAAAATTTAATTACATGCAATAAATTAATTGAATGGTCAGAAGTTTACGGGAATTATTATGGTGTCCCGAAAGATCAAATTGAAAATAATTTAAACAACCAAAATAAAATAATTATTAAAACAGATATACAGGGTATTAAAAAATTAAAGCAAAAATTTAAAAATGCTGTAACAATATTTATTATGCCACCTGATGTTAAAACCCTACTACACAGATTAAAATCAAGAAAAACAGATTCTAAAAAAGATATAACAAAAAGATCTGATATAGCTATCAAAGAAATGGGGGAAAAAAATATTTTTGATCATATAATAATCAATAAAGATGGGAGTTTGAATAATACTATCAATCAAATAAAAAAAATTATTTTAAACTAATTTCCTTTTATATTATTTAATAAAACTTTTGTCTCTTCCAAACCAATTTCATATACAAGATCTAATGGTAAAGACATATAATTAGCATAATTATATTTTCTTTTTATATTTTTCTTTAATTCTCCCACTTTACTAACAACAAGAAATTCATCCAACATATTATCTGTGATCAATTTTGACATTTGTTCCCATTTACCAACTACAGACATTCTGTACAGTTTGTCTGCAATCCCTTCCCAATTATGAATTTCCATTACCTTTCTATAACTTTTTGTTGAAGAATAAAATGCAATCTGAGATCTTACTTGTTCAATTTTTTTCTGAATTTTCTTATCTTCATTACTAACAATTAAAAATCCACCAGTTGTTATCATGAAATCATTTTTTAAATTATTATATTTTTTACCAATAATAATTTCAGGCAATAAAACTTTCTGAATATATTTTTTTGTGCTAAATCCATGCAATATCACACCATCACTAATATCTCCTGACAAAGAGGCCATTTTAGTATTAACAGCTGCCAGGCAAATTTTTGGAAAATTAAAATTAATTGGGCCAGGATTAAAAAAAGGAGTCATAAGATTAATTTTGTAATATTCTCCATTAAAATTCAACTCTTTTCCGTTTTGCCAGCATTTCCATATCTGATTAATGCATGAAATGAGTTCTTTCATTCTTTTAATAGGAGGATGCCACTCAGAAGAAAATCTCCTAACTACATGACCTCTGACCTGGCTCCCTAATCCCATGTAGAATCTTCCCTGAGACATTCTTTGTAAATCCCAAGCAATATAAGCTAAATCCATTGGACTTCTAACAAAAGCAAGAGCAATTGACGACACTAAATCTAATTTATTAGTGGTCTCTGAAGCGATAGATAATGGTAAAAAAGGATTTGATTTTGTTTCATTGGAAGTAACAAAATCAAATCCTAATGATTCAAATAATTTACTTCTACTGCTTACTTTTTCTGGTAATATAATTTCGTCAGGGTTTCCATTTAACGGTAAATTTATATCAGAAATATTTATACCTATTTTCATAAAATTCTATATAGTAATAAGGATATTAAATTCTATTATAAAATTAAATTATGAACTATAAAAACATAAAAACATCAATTAATAAACAACTATTGGAAATTTATATAAATCGTCCTGATAAAATGAATGCAATTAATCCTGAAACCAGCATGGAACTTAAACATATATTTGAACAATTTAAATCAAATGATAATTTGAAAGTTGCAATTTTGTCCGGTTCAGGTGAAAAAGCTTTCTCGGCTGGTAATGATTTAAAACATATCAGGTCAGATTCTGATCCGAAAGTACCATTTGGAGGAATTACTTCAGATTACATATGTTACAAACCTATCATTGCTGCAATAAATGGATTTGCTTTGGGAGGTGGATTGGAACTAGCACTTTCATGCGATATATTAATAGCTTCAGATAAATCTACTTTTGGTTTCCCTGAACCTAAAGTTGGATTATTTGCAGGGGCAGGAGGAGCAGCTAAGCTTGCAAAACTTATCCCTCAAAAACTTGCATTGAGCCTCTTATTAACTGGTAAATTAATAAATAGTATAGAAGCTAATAATATAGGTTTAATTAGTGAAATAGTACCTTCAAAAGATATATTAAAGAGAGCAAGAGAAATTGCTAATGAAATTCTAAAATGCTCACCTCTGGCAATTTCTGCAACTAAACAAATAATTTATAATGAATATCCCACTGACCACGATCCCGGTAATATTGAAAAAGTATACTCAGAAGTCATTAAACTAAGAAATAGTAACCACTTTAATATTGGTAAAAAAGCATTTGCCAATAAAGAAGATCCAATATGGGATTAACTAATAATTCAATTAAAGAAATTTAACTAATGCAAGAAATTAATATAATTCCAAGAAAATACAATATTGAAATAAAACCTGATATCAATAATCATAATTTCGATGGTTTGATATGTATAAATTTTGATACAAAAAAAGAAATAAATAAAATAATTCTAGAGAGCGTAAAATTAAAAATTTTAAAATGTGAATTAATTACAGGAAACAAAGAACTAAATTTAACTAATTTTCATACTACCGATTCAAATCTGATAATAAATTATAAGATACTAAATAATACTTCAGCAACTTTAAAAATTCATTACAAAGGAAAAATATCTGACGATTTAAAAGGATTATATTCAAGTTCATATAATTCAAATAATAAAATAGAAACTCTGCTAAGCACACAATTTGAGCCTACAGATGCTAGAAAAGTTATACCATGTATTGATCATCCAAGTTATAAGGCAATTTTTTCACTGAAATTAATTATCCCAACTGAACTCAATGCAATATCAAATATGCCAGTAATGAATGAGAAAAATATTTCTTATTCATTAAAGGAAATAGAATTTGCAGAATCTCCAATCATGTCTACTTATCTGTTATTTTTTGCTATTGGGAAAATATCTTCAAAAGAAATTAAAACTAAACAAGGGGTATTAATCAGAGTATGGGCAACTGATAATAAAGAAATATTTAGCGATTTTGCTCTTGAAACATCGGTTAAGCTTTTAGATTATTTTGAATCATATTTTGGAGTAAAATATCCATTACCCAAACTAGATCATATAGCAATACCTGATTTTGCTGCCGGTGCCATGGAAAATTGGGGATGCATTAGTTACCGGGAAAATGCTTTATTAGTAGATCCAAACAACAGTTCATTACAAACGAAACAACTAGTAGCAGCAATTATCGCTCATGAAATGGCTCATATGTGGTTTGGAGATTTAGTAACAATGAGTTGGTGGAATGATCTATGGCTAAATGAAAGTTTTGCTTCATGGATGGGGGATAAAGCCATAAGTAATATTCATCCTGAATGGGATGTTTGGACAAAATTTATTCTTGATGACACTAATCGTGCATTTGAATTGGATGCATTAGATAATAGCCATCCAATAGAACAAGCTGTGAGTAATCCAGATGAAATCGGGCAGTTATTTGATGCAATAAGTTATAGTAAAGGCGCATCTCTAATCAGAATGTTAGAAAATTATATTGGAGAATCAATTTTTCAGAAAGGAATACAAATATACATAAAAAAACATGCATATAAAAATACAACAACTGATGATTTGTGGAATGCGTTAAGTCTAAATTCAAATACAAATGTTAAAAATTTAATGGATAATTGGACAAAAAAAACCGGGTTCCCATTAATTGAATTAACAAAGAAAAATAGCAACGAATATAAAGTAAATCAAACAAAGTTTACATTTAATAAGAGCTCTGGAAATCAATCTGATTGGATAATACCAATAAAATATTATTCTAAAAATAATAATGAAAAAATTGAGAATTCCAAATTAATATCAAATAAATCTAACACAATAAAAAAATTCAGTCACAAATCTTTTGATATAACTGTTTTCAATAAAAATGCTGCAGGTTTTTACAAAACAATATATCCCAAAACCTTACATAATAAACTAATAAGTGAACTGAAAAAAAATATAAACACAATCCCAAGTGAAGAACGACTTGGCCTTTTATCTGATACTTATATATTACTTAAAGCAAACAAAATTTCTCCGGAATACTATCTAAATTTACTACCTGCATTTATGAACGAAAATAATCCCTATATATGGAAATATTTATGCGGCAGCCTAAGAGCAATTGATCTGAAACTTTATGAAACTTCCCTATATAAAAATTATTTTTCATATATATCTGATTTATTAAATAATATTAATATAAAAATAGACTGGAATTTTGATAATATTTCATCTGAAACTGAACAATTAATGAAAGCAACATTATTAGAAAACTTGAGCTATTACCAAAATAAAGATATAACAACAAAAGCAACAAGTATTTTTAATAATTATAATTCTGAAAACAAAGAAAAAATTCATCCCAACCTTAAAAGACCTCTTTTTTTAGCAATGGCTTATGAGGGTAATAATTCAAATTTTGACAAAATATGGAAACTATATCTTGAATCAGATTCTCAGGAAGAAAAATCACTTTATTTGGGAAGTTTAACTCAATTCAATAATTATGAAAAAATTTCATATTTATTAAACCAGGTATTAACAAAGAACATCAGGAAACATGATATTGCATCTCTTATGCTTGGGATTGCAAATAATAAAATAGGTCATGAACTATCATGGAATTTCCTAAAAGAAAATTGGAATAAAATTATTGAACTTTGTGGTGATGGGTTTCAGTTAAATTACATAGTAACACTACCATCAAGATTTCAAACTGAAAATCTATACCAAGAAGTAAACAATTTTTACAAAGAAAACCCTTTGTCAGCAGCTTCTATGTCTATAGAACAAACATTAGAAAGAATACAAAACAACATTACATGGATCGATGCTAATTTAGAAAATTTTAAAAAATCTTTATAATTATTAAATTAATATAGTATAATTATTTGCTATACCCCAAAAAATACAAAGGTTAAAAAAAATGGTTTTTATTAATAGGATAAAAAACAAAAATAATTTAAAAATTTTATTCATATCTCTTCTTTCTTTAATGATAGTAGCATGTAACATTTCTTTAGCTAATGAAAGTTATGGACAAAAAGGAGCTACTGGTAAAGTAGACTTACTAAATCCCGGAAGTACATTATCTTCAGAAGGATATGGGAAAACAGATACAAGAGGAGTTCTAGTGATAAAAGCACAGTCATACGACGCACCTCCACCAATGTTTATAGATACTGATAAAGAATTTTATTATGCAAAAATTGAGTTAGATAAGGGTGGAACTATACTTATAGAATTGTATAGTAACAAAGTACCTAAAACAGTTAATAATTTTGTATTTCTTTCTAATAATGGATATTATGATGGCGTGACATTTCATAGAGTAATACCAAATTTCATGGCACAAACAGGTGATCCAACAGGTACCGGAACCGGTGGTCCTGGTTATCAGTTTGATAACGAATTTCATCCTGACTTAAATCATGATGCGAAAGGTATTGTGTCTATGGCTAATTCAGGCTTACAGAATGGTAAAGGGACAAATGGGAGTCAATTTTTCATCACATTTGTTCCAACTAAATCTTTAGATGGATTCAACTCTAGCGGAACTGAAAAAGATTGCAGATATGACTCTTGTCATTCTGTTTTTGGAAAAGTAATAGATGGAATGAATGTATTAGATAGTATCTCAACCAGAGACCCCGGGACTGCAACCACCTCTGGTGATATTATTAAAACTATAACAATACAAAAGCATAATACACCATAAATAATTACAATTTATCATCACTATAAAGTAATAACTTACCTGAAATACCTAACCAGGCTTTGTTAAATATTTCTTTTTCATCAATAAGTGGCTGATTATTAATTCTTAATGATTTTCCTGTATGATTATGAATAATCATAGAATCTTGCGTATATTCAAGAAGCAAACCATTAAATAATTCATTATTAAGCTCTTCTCCTCTAATCTTGTTTCTATTTAATATTTTATTTAATAAAGATCTAGGTATAGAATTTATATCAATAATAAGGTTATTTTTATCATCATAAATATAACCTCTTAAACTTACTCTACGGGAATAATTTATCATTAATATTATTCCCGTTATTAGGATTAATATAATTACAATTCCCACAATCACAGATAATACTAATACTAAATTAGACTGTTCTTCAATTTTATCTTGAATTACATTTATAGGTTCTTTTAATTCTTCTTTTACAACAACTTTTTCTATGATTGGTTCAGGAATGGTGGTAATAACTATTGAATTTGAATACACCACATATTTTTTATTCTTATACATAGAATCCAATCTGAAATTAATATGAGCCTTTCCATATTTTGTAGTACTTAAGACTGCTTCAAATTTACTTGCTCTGCCATCTTGTATAGAATCTATAGGATTAATACTAATATCAAAAACTATTGCATCAGTACTTACAGACCATTGTATATCTTCCGAATTAATAAAATATTTTTCATCATCTAAATATGATTCAATTATTGCTATAGAGGTATTTTCATTTAAATTAATATTTTCTAGATTTACAGGATCAGTAATAATGTAAGGAAATAATTCAAAATTTATTTTTGTAAAATCAGAAATACTTGTACCATAATTTGCCCAAGAATATTTAATCTCCACATCATATTCTCCAGGTTCGTCTATATCAGGAATAATCATAGAATAATAACCATCTCCTGCATAAGCATCACCATTTAATCCATTATCATTCATTTCATAACTTATTTTATTATCAAATATCAATTCAACATATACATCTTTAGAGATCAAAATATCTGAACCTTTAAACATATTAGTTACAAGTTGCACTGAATTTTTAGTGGGAAACGGGCCTGTATCAATTAACTGAATATTATAATCAATTTTATTTCTGTGCAGAATTGTTAACAAACCTGAATTATAATCTGAAATTTTAAACAACCATTTCCCTGGCGAAGGGTCTGTAAATTTCCATATTAAAACAAATGGTGTTTCTAACAAATCAGTTGGCCCGTAATTGCCAGTTGCTCTGTTTATTCCTCCCGGTGTAATGATTTCTACATTACCTTCAGTTTTTGCTCTAAATATAACTATTTCTAACTCACTTGTTCCTGGTGAAACAAATATTTCCTGTTGAAAAATACTATTTGCTTCAACAATACCTTTATAATCCTTAGTTAAAACTCGTTCCGCATGTTGTTTTATAGTATTTACTGTTATAAGTTCAATTGTATCTGGAGTAACCATTGGATAAATATTTCCTGTTGTCCACTCAGCCCAACTTTTATATTTAGCTACTATTGATTTATCAGTATCAAATTTATAAACAAAATTTAAAATCCACTTTTTAGAAACTATAATTTCAAGTAATGTTTCAATTATTTTTGATTCTTCAGAAGATATTTCCAAATTATCATAAACAATGAAATTAATTATAGATCCTTCAGCTGAATTAGTTAAAGTCATCTCATTTACTATTTCTGTAATAGCACCAAGAACAGAAATAGAATCCATATTTTCATCGCTTTTCATCCATTTAAGTAAATTTTCAATTTGAGCATCAGAATCTACAGAATTGGAATCAAAAATAAAAAATTTATGCGGTGAATTTAACGAGAAAAACTTATATTGAGATTCTTCACGTAATTCTTTTAATATCCCAATTACTGAATAAATAAAATCGGCATAAAATTGATTTTCAGTATTAGGATCAACAACAAATATAACTTCTTTATTAGATGAATCAGCATGAGTACTTAAAATATTAATTCCAAAGCTTAAAAAAGATATTATTATTATTAATGTAATTGATATATGTTTATATAAAATTTTCACATTATTTAATAGAAATATAAATTATTGTTTATTACACTATTTAATGTAGATAAGTTAGTCAACAACCCTCAAAGTCACTTTTTAATTATTTTTTAATAAATATGAAAATTATTTTATGCAAAGTATTACTTTGTTTTTATTTGATAGGATGCACTGTTAATACTGATATAAATGATAAATTTACAGGATATGTCACAGAATTGGATTATAATCAAAAAACCCTTGTATTCAAGGTTGAAAATGAAGTGATTCATTTTCAACTTTCTAATTATAAATTAGACATAATTACTCTAAATCATTTAAAACAACACATGTTATCAGGTGAAGCATTGTATATTGAATCACAAAAAATAAATGGAGAAAATAATATAACTAAAATATCTGATATAGATGGGGGAATTCATGGGCAATTATATAAATAATTATTTTTTGCTTTTTGACTCAAAATATAATTTCACAAATCCTACAACAAAAAATATTGCAACCAATAACATTAATAAATATCCATATTTAAGAACAGTTATCGAAGGGTTATTCACATTAACATAAAAAACAAAATCTTCCGATATTTTTTTATCGTTAATATAAATTTCAATCATCCAATCACCAGGTTCTTTAAATGTATGGGTTGCTTTATATAAAGATTTTGTATCAGGTAATTTCAAAGCAATAAATTTATATCTTTTACTTTTACCAGGATTATTAAAAAATATTTCAACATTACCATTGAACTTAATTTCAGTATTATCTATATACTCAATTTCTATATCTATAAATTGCTCGCCTAATTTAATCGGATATGAATCAAAATTTATTTTAACAATATAATTTTCTCCATTTAATAAAATTGTGTTCTCATCATTCGAATCACCAGATAATTCAAACGAATTAAAAGTTAAAAAAAATATAAATATAATTAGTAAATAAGATTTATTATTCATTTATCAAGTTTACAATATAATTTTCAATTTCTTCAAAAGAAACATAGCCCTGAAATTTACGAAATAAATAATTATTTTTATCTATTAAAAAAGTATATGGTTCTGATTTTATATTCCATTCATTTAATGCAGAAGAAATTTTTGCATTATTTATATTTCCTTTTATAAGGTGTGGGTTTTCATAAACTTCTACATGTATAAATGTAATTTTATCATGATATTTTGATTTTAAATTCTTCAGTACATCAAGTTGAGGAAAACATGTAGCTGTCTTACAAAAGTTAGGCGAAAGAAAGAAAACTATAATTAACTTATCATTATTCAAAACTTCTGATAATTTATACTGATAAAAATCATAATCAGGTTCGGAATCACTAGTTATTTCACTAATATCCTGTGTGTCTGTAATAATTTTATTATTCAACACAGGTATAAGTTCACCTAATTTTGGTGTTAATTCATTATCGGTAATATTTATTTTCTTTTTATATATAAAATCCGAATCAGTTAAATCATTGATATTTATAAAATAACTTCCTTCATTATCAAATATAGTGTTTAAAACATAAAACCCCCCATTTTTATTAGGCCATTTATAAAAAACTGGATCAATAGTATATAATTTGTTTGTTTTTATATTTTCAACAGATACACTCAAAGGTTTTTGAGACTCAGATCCTTCATTATTAATAATACTAAAAACTATTCTATTAAAACCAAGAGAGTATTCATTTGTTGGCATAACAACATTTGAATTAATTACTTCCGTTGAATCCATTTTCAACTGAGAACAACCTATACATAATAACAAGAAAGCAAAATTTATAAATAAAATATTTTTAATAAAATACATAGTTAATAATAACCTAAGATTTAATACGCTTAGGAACCGGGGGTAAAGTCAGTAATAATAAACAACCACAAAATGCAATAATAGTTAACCCCCATAAAGCAGTAGTATACGAGCCATAAACATCATAAATCAATCCTGCAATGATTGGGCCAGAAGTTGTTCCTACATTTATTACCATTCCTGACAATCCAAATAGTGTGGCAAAAACTGATCTGTTAAAATAATCTCCTCTAATAGCTGTTATTAATGGAGTTCTTCCTCCATAACCAATCCCCCAAAATATCGCAAAAATAATCAGTACAGACCATGAATCTGATAATGCTAAAAAAGTCAGGGCAATTACTTGGAAAACTAAAAATATTAACAGAACATATTTCTTACCA
>CATLOZ010000045.1 GCA_950054395.1 uncultured Chloroflexota bacterium | reverse complement strand
AAAAGATGCGGACATTTGGAAGGTAAGGAAATTATTGAGTCTAATGAATTTGCAAAAAAAATTTATGCTGCCAAATCTGTTTCAAAAGATATGTTAATTATTGCCAGAACAGATGCGAAAGCTGTAGAGGGAATTGATTCGGCTATTGAACGTGCAAAATTATATAAGGAAGCTGGAGCTGATATTATATTCCCTGAAGCTTTGGAAACAGAAGAAGATTTTAAAATTTTTGCAGAAAGTGTGGATGGAGATTTGTTAGCAAATATGACTGAGTTTGGCAAAACACCTTATTATCCAGCTGAAAAATTTGCTGGTATGGGATATAAAATTATCATTTATCCTGTTAGTGGTCTAAGAATTGCATTAAAAGCTATAAGCGATTTGTTTGATGAAATTATGAAAAATGGTTCTCAGATAAAGTTTGTTGAAGATATGTTAACGAGGAAGGATTTATATAATCTTATTAATTATGATAGTTATGTTAAAATGGACAAATCTTTAGGCGGAGATGATCTTATAAATAAATAAGTTTCAAGAGAGTGAAAAATGGAAGATTTCAAACCAGGATTAGAAGGAATTATAGCTACAGATACAAATGTAAGTTATTTAGATGTAGATCAGGAAGAGATAGTAATTCGAGGTTATGATCTTATTGAACTTGCGGATAAAAAAACATTCCCAGAGGTTGCTTATTTAGTTATAAATGGGAAATTACCAAATAGTAAAGAAATACAGGAGTTTGAAAAAGTATTATTAGATGATTCATCATTTCCTGAAGATACTTACAAAGTTTTAGAATTATGCCCAAACACCTCTATGCTTATGGATGTCATCAGAACAGGAATATCTTTTTTGGCGGGTTATAATAAAGAAGAAGATTTAATGAATACTAATGAAGAATCTAATTTTACGAAAGGGATTAGATTAATTGCCGATGTAGCAGTTTTGACTGCAAATTCTCACCGAATATTAAATGGTCATAAACCTGTCAGGCCAGATGCTAGTAAGTCTTTTTCAGAAAATTTTATAACAATGATTACTGGTAAAAATCATTCAGATAAAGAAATAGAAATATTTGACAAGATATTAACTTGTTATATAGAACATGAAATGCCAAATTCCACATTTGCAGCTAGAATTATTGCTTCGACTTTATCTGATATTTATGGTGCATTTGTGGGTGCTATTTCTTCATTAAAAGGGCCTCTTCATGGCGGTGCCAATGAAGCAGCGATGCATATGTTACTCGATATTAAATCAAAAGGAGGGCATAAGATTGCAGATGATTATGTGATGAATAAATTAAATAATAAAGATAGAATCATGGGTTTTGGTCATAGGGTATATATGAAAAAATACGATCCAAGAGCATTCTTTTTAAAAGATTATATTGCAAAATTAACCCCTAATATTCCTGATGGAGAAGAACTTCATAAAATTTATAAAATTGTTGAAGAAGTTATGGCAAGAGAAAAAGGTTTATATCCTAATACTGATTATCCAATAGCTTTGTTATTTTATTTATTGGAAATTCCAATTCCTCTATACACTCCAATATTTTTCGCATCACGAACAGCTGGTTTAGTTGCTCATGTTATCGAACAACATAATAATAATAGGTTGTTTAGGCCAAGAGTATTATATACCGGCCCTAGAGGATTAAAATTATAATAAATCAAAATTTATTGCCATTTGATCTCATTATTTTTGATATTGATGGAACTATAAAAGATCAAAATAACCCGGTCGCAAAAAATATAATTGATTTAACAGAGCATATAAAATCATTAGGTTGTTCGGTTACTTATGCAACTGGAAGGATGACAAATTCAGCTAAAATTCATGCTGGTTTAAAACCTAATGTACCTATGATTTCTTATCAAGGAGCGCAAATATTGGATCATTCTGATTATTCTATTTTGAATTCAATAGAAATGGATAGAAAATATATTTCTTCAGTTTTAGATGTTGTGAAATTTTTTCCTGTTAAAGCAATGGTACAATACTCAAATCAAATATATTGCGATAGCTATGATGGATGGATCCAAGATTATGCAAATAGAAATAATGTGGAATTAATCTTTGACAAGGATTACCTTGAGGCTCAACAAAGAGATCCTTTAAGAATGGTTATGGTGGGTGATCCTGGAATTATAAATAAGCTTGAAAGCGCTCTGCAATTTGAATTATCAAATGATGTATATATTACAAGATCTCTTCCTCATTTTTGTGAAGTTCTGAATAAGTTTGCAGATAAAAGTTATTCAATCGCTTGGATATGTAAAAAGCTTAATATAAATAAAGAAAAAACTTTGGCTTTCGGTGATAGTTATAATGACATTAAAATGTTGAAAAATGTTGGTTATGGAGTTGCAGTTTTCAATGCTGTTGAGGATTTAAAAATCGTTGCTGATCATGTATTGGATATTGAAGGCAATCTTGGAATAATAGATTTTTTGAATAATACGTTTAGTTAAATTTCTTGTTGTTCAATAAGTTTTTCGTATTCTTCAACTTTTTTATAATTTTCCTTTGCAAGATATAGACATCTTTTAAAATAGAGTTCTGCAATTTTAGATTTATCTTTTATCTTTGTGTATTCAACTATTTTATTTATTTTATGGTTTTGTGGATAAAAAGAGGAAAGAGATTCAATGTCTTGTTCACATTCTTCAATTAATGAATCTTGAGAATTCCCGATTGCAAACAATAATTTTGATAATAATTTTGATAATTCTGTCATTCTGTCATTCACATTCATAAATTCGTACATTAATGAATTTACATTTGAATTTCCCGATTCTTTTTCATCTATTTTTTCAATATTTTTTGAATTGTTGTTTAAATATAAATTCAAGTATTGAGAAAGTATTTCATTAATTTTCATCATGTTATTAGGGGTATCATTGATATCAATGCTTCCGCCATCAATCAAATCTTCATCTCTTAATTCTGCTAAATCCTGCACATTTTCTAGGGGTCCTATTAATTCTGGTGATGGGGGAAATGCAAATGAATTAAAATCTGACGAATTTAATGAATTATTATCATTTACTAAAAATGGAGGCATATATTTTTTTATATCTACTTCTATAGGAAGTGTGATGATGTAAGTTGCCCATATTTCACTCGGATTATCTTTATTAGTGAAATAAAGGAGGGCATGCCCTTTAGGGCTTTCTTTTGATCCTTTTTGGAAAATTAAATCCAATTCGTTTTACCTTATATTAGATAATGAATTAATATAATATGATAAATATTTTAATCATGTATATTAATTTGTAAATGAAATTGTTTAGATTTATATCAAATAATATTTTGTTTAAATTTGATCCTGAATTTATTCATGATGTTACTCAAGTAATATTATCGAATAAATTTGCACCATATTTAACTTCTTTATATTCTACTAGTAATGTGCATATTAGTAAAACTTATATAATGGGCGAAGAATTAAATTCCCCTTTGGCTTTAGCTGCTGGTTTTGATAAAAATTGTTCTATTTTAAAAGCTTTGGATAAACTAGGATTTGGTTATATTGTTGGTGGCACAGTAACATTGAATTCTAGGACTGGGAATTTAAAACCCCGTATAACGAGATATGTAGATGATAATTCTATGGTGAATTCTTTAGGATTCCCTAATTTGGGAGTAGATAAAATAATAGATAATCTAAGTAAATATGATTTGAAAACACCGTTAATTATGAGTATTTCTGGAGATTCGATATCTGAAATTACTCAATTATATAAACTTTTGAGTGATTATTGTTTTGGATTTGAAATTAATATAAGTTCTCCTAATACTGAGAAATTAAAATATTTTCATGACTATTACAATTTTGAGAATCTAATAAAAAGCTTAAATGGGATAAAAAATAAACCTTATATGATTAAACTTCCAAGATTGGAAATTTCTGATTTAGATCAAAAAACCAAATTGTTATATGAAAAATATTTTCAAATTTTATTAGATTATAAAGTTGATGGATTAGTACTGTCTAATACATTTCCTGTAGAAGATAGTATATTGAAAACAGGTAAGGGAGGATTAAGCGGTAAACCTTTATATCATAATACTAAGAATTTAGTTTCTTTTGCAAGCCAATTTTTCAATGGAGAATTAGATATTGTTGCTTCAGGTGGAATAAGTACTTCAGACGAGGTTAAAGAATTAATATATGAAGGGGCTAAGGGAATTCAGTTATGGACCTCTTTGATTTATGAAGGACCTAATTTAATAAAACGACTAAATAAAGAATTGTCATGCGAATAAAGAAATTAGAAGGTAATATTATAGCTAAAATTGCTGCAGGAGAGATTATTGAAAATCCTTCTTCTGTAATTAAAGAATTGATGGATAATTGTATAGATGCATTAGCAACAAATATAGAAATTGAATTTCAGAATGCAGGGAAAGATTATATTAGAGTCTCTGATAATGGGGCAGGTATTATTTATGAAGATTTGAAAATTGCATTTTCAAGGCATGCTACCAGTAAATTAAATTCTGTTAAAGATATATCTACAATTGAATCTATGGGATTCCGAGGTGAGGCGTTGCCAAGCATTGCTACGGTTTCCAATGTTGAATTATTATCAAATGTTTCATCACAAAGTAATGCAGGGAAAATTAATTTAGAATTTGGTTCAGTTTTGAATGTTAAACCTGATGTCAGAACTAAAGGAACTACTGTTGTGGTAACAAATTTATTTGGAAATATGCCTGCAAGGAGAAATTTTCTTAAAACTACAAGATCGGAGATTCAAAAAAATTATGATTTAATTAAAAAATATGCTTTATGTTATCCTGAGATTAAATTTAAAGTTATTTCTGATGGTCGGAAATATATTGAAACATCCGGGTCTGGATCTTTAGTTGAATTACTTTCTCATATATATAATAACGAATTAGCAACTTCTATGATCCCAATAGAATATAATTCACAGCATATATGCATCAATGGATATATCAGCAATGTTAATATTAAAAAATCCAGTAATGTAAATATTAATTGTTTTGTTAATAAAAGAGTTATAAAAAATAGAATTTTTAATTATGCAATAGAAAGAGCCTATGATAGTTTATTAGTCAAAGGAGATTATCCGGTTTGTGTTTTAAATTTAAAATTAGATCCTTCTTTTTTGGATATCAATGTACATCCGTCTAAAAACGAAATTAAAATCAGAGATGAAAGAGAAATATTTAGTCATGTTGAAAAAACAATTCGATCAAATTTAATTAATTATAATACTAATAAAAATGATATTTCTTCTATTGGTATGAAATTTGATTTTAACGTGGCTAAAAAACAATCATCACATAATCCTATTACTCAATTTGAACAAAAGTACAATGTTAAAGAATTTGCAAATAAGAATAATCCCAATATACAAGAATTTATTTTGTCAGAAAATGACCCTAAAAATTTAATTTTTGAATTTAAATTATTAGGACAATTGAATGATTCATATATATTAGGAGAATATCAAAAAACTATCTGTATTATTGATCAACATGCAGCACATGAAAGAGTAAATTATGAAAAATTGCTATTTAATTCTGCAAATATAATAAATAAGCAGGAATTATTAAATCCAATAGTTTTGAATTTGGAAATTAAAGAGAATGAATGGTTGGAGGAAAATGTAAAAATTATGAATGAATTAGGATTTGATATTGAATCTTTTGGAGTAATTAATGAATGGAAAATCAATAAAATACCTATTTATTTAATAAATAAGAATATTGAATCCAAAGTTATTAAAATAATTTCAGATTTTACAAATAATATATCTGATACTAATAATACAGATGATAGATTGAAAAGTTTAGCTTGTCATTCTTCCATAGAATTTGGAGATAAGTTGTCAAATATGGAAATGCTTAAATTGATTGAAGATATTTCCAATTGTAAAGAACCATGGAAATGCCCTCATGGCAGACCAGTTTTGATTCAGATAAATGAAGTTGAACTAAGTAAATGGTTTAGTAGAACTTAAACAGACCCATCTATTTGAATATCTATAAGATTTGGTTTACCTGAATTGAGACATTTTTTCAAAATAGGTTGAATTTGAGCTGGATCATCAATTTTATAAGAATTAATGTTAAATCCTTTTGAAATTTCACTGAAATTAAAACTTTCTTGAAAATCCATTCCCATATATTTACTAGACTTTGTATCACCTAATTGTTCTTTATATATGTCCATATTTAATTTGAGTACCCTATATGTTCCGTTATTACACATAATATAGGTTATAGGTATATTTTTTACTGAAGCTGTCCATAGTGCTTGTACCGACATCATACCTGTTCCATCACCTACAAAAGCTATTACAGGTTGGTCTGGAAATGCAAGTTTTATTCCTAATGCTCCTCCCATCCCCCATCCCAATGATCCGCCTCGTCCTCCAAAAATAGAGTTAGGTTTGTTAAAATTAATAAAATTAAATATTGAATTACCTGATGTGACAGCATCATTAACAATTATTGCATTTCCAGGTAAAATTCCTGAAACTTCATGAACCATTCTATCTGCAGTCATTGGAGAATTAGAATAATTTTCATTTAAAGAAGATATAATTTTATTTTCATTTATTTTCTGTTCTTCCTTTAGGATTTTATTTTTTTCTTTTACTAATTCTATTGTGTTACCATCTAATTTTGATTCAACTTCAGTTGTTAAAATTTTCAACGCTTCGCTGGGGTCTGAAATTATTGCAACGTCGGTTTTTTCTGTAGTTGCAACCTGAGTAGGGTCATTATCAATGTGAATTAATTGTGATTTTGGATTAAATATTCTCATTCTAGGATTAGAAAACATGTAACTCACTCTTGGTAACCCTCCAACTGCAAGAATGGTATCAAACTCTTCAAATTCATCTGAAGAGTTAAACCCTAGTTTAATATTTCCTTTGTAGCTTGGATGATCTGAAGGAAATATCATTTCTGAGTAATTTGAAGAATAAACTTTCGCTCCTAATATTTCAGCTAATTTAGTAGGAATATAAGGGTGATTAGTTTGTACTAATCTATCTCCAATTAATATTCCTGGGTTTTTTGAGTTAACTAGCATTTTCGCAGCTTCTTTTATTAAATTTTCGTCAGGTTTGATAATTATTTCATCGTTATAAGTTTTGGTAGGATGAACATTAGTTGTATCATCCAAAGCATTAGTAGTAAATGCAACAAATGTAGGTCCGGTGGGAGGGCTTAAAGCTATTCTAAATGCTTTTTGTATTGTTTGCGCTACTGCATCTGGATGATTTACTTCAACTGCCCATTTAGTAAAAGGTGAAACCATTTCTACTAAATCAGTTTTTCCATGTGCAATTTCCCTTGAATCTTTATTGCCAGCAGTTAAAACTAAAGGAGTACCTCCGGAGTGAGCATTGTGTAAAAGGCTTAGCCCATTTGCTAATCCTGTTTCTATATGTAGATTAACAAAAGCAGGCTTTTTGGTTGCCCTGGCATATGCATCAGCCATTCCCATTGCAGCTGATTCTTGTACAGTTAAAATATATTCAAACTCAGGATATTTTTCCAATGCATCCATTATTGCAGTTTCTGTTGTTCCGGGGTTCCCAAAAATATATTTTACACCTTGAGCTTTTAAAGCTTCTAATAAAATGTATTTACCGGCTAATTTTTCCATTTTGTTTTCTCTCTCTTTTTGTAATTTGTTTCAATGCTGAGTATAAATATTAATGATAATAATATACATAAACCTAATGAAGATAAAGCAACTGGTTGCCCTAGATTCATAGTTGTAACTATAAATCCCCAACTTGTTGTTCCTAATATACTTCCTAATCTTCCACTAAATCCATGTAGTCCAAAGTATTCACCTATAAATTCATCTGATATTAAAAGATGCATATATGGTCTGTCACAACTCCATACTCCTGAAATAAGAATCCCGGTAAACCCGCTTATAAACCACCATATATTATCAGAAATTATAAAAATTCCAGCTGATATAGCAATTATAAGATTTAATATCCATAGAATTAAAACTATGGATAGAATTTTTTTTGGTTTATATTTATCTACCATTTTCCCCCATATTAAAGCACTGGGAATTGCAGTTATTATTCCAGTGAAAAGGAGATATTGTATTTGCCTTTCCGACAAACCAATTGTTTCTAAAATATATAATGAAGTGAAAGTTGAAGCTGTATACATAGCCCAAGAATACCAGAAGCGGGCAATCAAGAATTTAGCTAATCCTGGAAATTCTTTTATGTCTTTTAATGTATGTTTTAATTGAATTGCAGAACGTTTTAAAATATTTGTTGATATATTTATATATCTGTTTTGCTTTTTATTTGGTTTTTCTTTCAGATAAAAAAGTATTGGGATGCCAAAAATTATTATAAGTATTCCCATAATAATAAAACCTAAAGGATATCCTTGATCTTCTATAATAAACAAACCAATTAATATAGCCATTATTGCACCTAAGTACCCAATACCAGCTCCTATCCCACCAATAAATCCAATATTTTTTTTGCTACTTACATCTTTAAGCATGGAATTATAAAAAATATCTCCAATATGAAGAGTTGTTACAGCAAATCCAAAACTTAAAAGACTTACAATAATTGTTGAATTTCCAATTAACGTGGTAGACAATCCACACAATATAGTAGAGATACCAAGAAAAACTTTCCTGGTTTTAGCTTGATCTGATACTGCTCCTATAATAGGTGAAATTATCAATGTGGCTAACAAACCAATTGCCAGGGTATATCCAACAGTAGCGTCAGTTCCATTTAGTTTAGTTATGACCCATAAAGGAAAAAAAAGACCTGTTATCCCAGCATTGAATAATGTATTTCCAATGTCATATATTATCCATGAAATAATTGATAGATTCATAACAACAGACTATTTTAAAGTAATTCGGGAGAGAGAGGGAATCGAACCCAACGTTTCAATAAAAGAATCAAAACCGACGGAGTTGAAGTCCGCGGGACCCACCAGAGCCCATTCACTCCCATATTCATTTTTAAGATATAATTTTATCTAAACGTTCTGCAATATCTTGTTTAGGAACTGCTCCTACAATTTGATCTACTGCAGACCCATCTTTAAACATTAATAAAGTTGGAATTCCTCTAATCCCATAATTTGTAGCAGTCTGAGGATTACTGTCTACATCTAGTTTTGTTACTTTAACTTTCCCATTATAATCATTTGATAATTCTTCAACTATAGGTGATACCATTTTGCATGGGCCACACCATTCAGCCCAGAAATCTACTAAAACAGGTAATTCTGAATTGAGAACTTCGTTTGAAAAAGTATCATCTGTAACTTCTAATGCTGCCAAATTTTTCACTATATTATATATACAGATTAGAATATCATAAGAAAAATCAATCTAAAACATTAAATTAGATATTATTTAATTTATTTAGGTAGATCTATCACAATATCGTCTGATTCTCTCCACCAAATTGTAAGTGGTTTAATATTTCTAGGTATATCGAAAATCATCCACCCTTGTACCTCGAATCCTTTATTTAATTCTATGTGTCCATTTAAGAAAGGTGTATATTTGTCTAATTCAGATTCTTCTGTTGCAACTATGACTGAATTCACATATGGATCTATATTCCATCCTCTTGATCCTCCTCTGTCTCCAAGTTCTGCTGCTTCAGTGTCAATAAACATAGGAACATAGGTTATAGAATCGTTTATTATTTTTAATTTTACAACTACCAATTTATTATTTGCAGATATTGGTTTGACTAATCTTAATTTTCCAGTTGTATCAGTAAATGTTATTCTATCTCTAACTATGGGCGGAGTAGCTCCAATAGCAATAGTGCGTCCTTTCCTGATAAAAAAATCCGAATCATCACTTTCACAACCTAACGTTGATATGATTAATATAAACGTTAGGAAGATTATTGGATATTTAATATTGTTTTTTAAGCGTTGTTTTAACATCATTATTTTATGAATTTTATATCTTTGTTATTATATTTCAACTGATGTTTCGTAGTTTAATTTTGAACTACGTTTTAAAATCATTTTAAGAATTTTTAAGAATTCAGTTATTTCTTCTTCTGTATTGTAACGACCAAGACTGATTCTTACAGTATTTAGGGCTAAATTAGCATTTAATCCTATAGATTGTAGTACGTGTGAAGGTTCCAGAGAATTTGTTGTACAAGCACTGCCATTTGATATGCAAATATCTTCTAAATCTAATGCTGATATTAAATCATCAGCTCTTATATTTTGAAAAGTTAAGTTAATTATGTTTGGTAAGCAATTTTCAGTATGCCCATTTATAATTGTATCTGGAAAATTTTTATTAATATAATTTATAATTAGTTTTCTCAATTGGTTTAATTTTTTGGACAATTCTGGTTTTTCTTCATCAGCTAATTTCATTGCTGTTGCGGCACCTGAAATATATGCTATATTTTCAGTACCAGACCTTTTTTGTCTTTCTTGACCGCCCCCTGTCATTTGTGATTCAAATGGGGTCCCATTTTTTATATATAAAACTCCAACTCCTTTTGGTCCATTAAATTTATGCGCTGAAATACTCATAAGATCCACACCTAATTTCTGAACATCTAAATTTAAAAAAGGAGCAGCTTGAATAGCATCGGTATGAAATAATGGGACTTTAGATTCAGTTTTCTTTAGTTTAGTTAAAGTTTCGCCTATTTCTCTTATGGGATTTAATGATCCTAATTCATTGTTTCCATATATGACAGAAACCAGAACAGTATTTTCTTTGATAGCGTTGAAAATAGATTCTTTTGATACTATGCCATATTTATCGGTTGGCAAATATGTTATTTCAAATCCTTGTTTTTCAAGTGCAAGACATGTATGTAATACTGCATGATGCTCAGCTGCTGTGGTAATTATATGATTTCCGAAATATTTGAGTGACTGTACAGGACCTTTTATTGCAGCGTTGTCAGATTCAGTTCCTCCGCTAGTAAAAATAATTTCATTTTCAGAACAATTCAATATTTCTGCAAATATTTTTCTTGATTTGTCTATTGAAATCCGTGATTTTCTCGCAGGTTTATAAGGACTAGAAGGGTTGGCAAATGAATATTTCAATTCATGTGAAATAACATTCAATACTTCTTCTCTGATTTGTGTTGATGCTGAATTGTCTAAGTAAATCATATTTAATAATTGTTTATTTTTATATACTTATAAATTATTATTGTAATAATAGATCGGAAGAGCGTCGTGTAGGGAAAGAGTGTAGATCTCATT
>CATLOZ010000044.1 GCA_950054395.1 uncultured Chloroflexota bacterium | reverse complement strand
AGAGATTATCACAATCAACACGCAATTGTAAAAGCAGGTGGTTGGAATATTGCTGATGCTGTTAAACGTTCTTATGATGTAGAAGGTATGCATGTAGGTACAGTTGCGGCAGGACGTATCGGTTATGATGTGTTAAGAAAAATGGCACCATTTGATGTACATCTACATTATTTTGACAGACATAGATTGCCTGAAGCAAAGGAAAAAGAATTAAATTTAACTTTCCATGATTCAGTAGAATCTTTAGTTGGTGCTTGTGATGTTATTAATATAAGTTGTCCATTACACCCTGAAACAGAAAATTTATTTAATGAAGAATTAATCAGTAAATGTAAACCAGGTGCGTATGTTATTAATACTGCTAGAGGAAAAATTGTTAATAGAGAAGCAATGGCAAAAGCATTAGAGTCAGGTCATATAAGTGGTTATGCTGGAGACGTTTGGTTTCCACAACCAGCACCTAATGACCATGTTTGGAGAACAATGCCAAATCACGGTATGACTCCACATACATCAGGAACATCTTTATCAGCACAGGCAAGATATGCCGCTGGTGTAAGAGAAATTTTAGAATGTTTCTTTGATAATGAACCAATAAGAAATCCATACTTAATTGTACAAAATGGAGAACTTGCTGGAATGGGTGCCCACTCTTATAGTAAGGGTAGTGCAACTGGTGGATCAGAAGAAGCGGCTAAATTTAAAAAAAATGTATGAATATAGAGCCAAGGAACTAAAAATTATTGATGGAGACACAGTTGATATTGATTTAGGTTTTGGTACATGGATTAAAAATGAACGTGTAAGAATAATGGGTAGTGATACTCCTGAATAACACGCAAGAAATAAGATCGAAAAGAAATTTGGACTATTATCAAAAGCTAGATTAAAATCATTACAATGAATGTGCAGTGAAAATAGAGAAAATTTAACATTATTCCACACCTATCCTAAGTCTTTTATTACTTTTTCCTTTACTCTCATGTCCAATCATTTTAATATAACCAACTTCTGAAGTGTTATTAACATGAGTTCCTCCATCAGCTTGCAAATCCAATCCTTCTATATCAACTATTCTTACATATTTTATACCTTCGGGTAATAAATTAATTTTTGTGCGGATCAAATCTGGTATTTGAAACGCTTCTTCCCTTGGTAATTGATAAACTTTTATATCCCTTTTTTCAGAAACTTCTGCATTTATTTTCTCTTCTACTTCTTTTGAAAAATCAACAGACATTTCTTTCAATTCAAAATCCATTCTTCCCGACAAAGGTTTCATATCTCCTCCTGTTACTGAAGCTGAATAATCTCTCCAAATAACACCACACAAAATATGCAAAGCTGTATGAGTCCTCATAAGTTTATATCTTTTATTCCAATCAATAATTGAAAGAACTTCAGAATTAATTTCAGGTTTATCTCCATCTATTAAATGAACAATCTGCCCATCAATTCTTTTTAATCCTTTAACTAAGTACTCATTTTTCTCCCATAATAATTTACCATGATCTGAAGGTTGCCCACCTCCACCAGGGTAAAATACCGTCTGATCTAAAATCACACCATGATCATTTAGATCCTGTACTTTTGATTTACATTCTCTGAGATAAGAGTCTGAATAACATAAAATTTCCATAATTAACCTTATATAAATTTATATTAATTATTTTATAATATTTCTTATAAAGGATTCTATTTATTATGAATGATTTTGACATAACCATAATTGGAGGAGGTATAGTAGGACTTGCAACAGCAATGTATGCTCAAAACAAATATCCAAAAAAATCTATTGCAGTATTTGAAAAGGAAAGTAGTTTAGCTAAACATCAAACCGGAAATAATAGTGGCGTAATACATGCGGGAATTTACTATCAACCAGATTCTCAAAAAGCTAAATTTTGCTGGCCAGGGTCATTATTATTAAGAAAATTTTGTGATGAACACAATATTGAATATGAGTTGTGTGGGAAATTAATTGTTGCCTCTGACGAATCAGAAATTAATAGTTTAGATAATCTTTTTGAAAGAGGCAAAAACAATGGAGTGAATGGACTCCAATTAGTTGATGAATCAAAAATAAATGAAATAGAACCATATGTAAGAGGAGTTAAAGGATTATGGAGCCCTAATACTGGAATAGTAGATTATATAAAACTTACTGAAGCTTATGCAAAAATTTTCCAATCTAAAGACGGGCAAATTTATAAAAACACGAAATTATTAAACATTCTGTCAGGTACAACTAATCTAATTTTAGAAACTAATAAAGGCGATTTTTCAGCTAAATATTTAATAAATTGTGCAGGTTTACATGCTGACAGGATTGCCCAAATGATGAAACTTGACACAGATGTCAGAATAGTTCCGTTCAGAGGAGAATATTTCACATTAACAGATGATGCGAAAAAAATGGTAAATGGATTGATTTATCCTGTACCTGACCCCGATTTACCATTCCTGGGTGTACATTTTACTAAAAGAATTAACAATGAAGTAGAGGCAGGCCCAAATGCAGTAATGGCATATTCCAGAGAAGGTTACAAAAAATTTGACATCAATCCATCAGATCTATTTGAATCATTCACTTATTTAGGATTCTGGAAAATGGTAAAAAATAATTGGAAAACAGGCTTAAGCGAACAATACAGATCATTAAATAAATTTAAATTTGTTCAATCTCTTCAAAAACTTATACCTGAAATAAAAAGTAAACATTTAACAAACCCTGGAGCTGGGGTAAGAGCACAGGCAATAGATAAAAATGGTAAATTATTACAAGATTTTAGTATTATTCATAGCTCAAATTCATTGCATATTCTAAGTGCTCCATCACCTGGCGCAACGTCTTCGCTTAAAATTGCTGAGCATTTAATGAGTGAATTAAATATCTAACTAATTATTGTAATTATCCCTTTATCTGCATCAACTTCGATCAAATCATTATCACTTATTAGTTCTGTTGAATTTTCAACTTCCAAAATTGTAGGTATATTATATTCTCTTGCGACTACCGCAGTATGAGATAAAGTACCCCCTGTTTCAGATATGATAGCTGATACTATTCCAAATAACGGAGTCCAGGAAGGATTAGTACTTATACAAACCATAATATCCCCTTCTTTTAACTTCGCTGAATCCTCAAATGATTTAATAATTTTAGCCGGGCCAATTGATTTACCAAGTGAAGCAGAAACACCCTTAAATATTTTAATTTTTTCCAATGTCTTTATAGACATAGACTCAGATTGATTAGCATTAATAGTGCCCAGATATTTAGGAGGTGTAATATTTTTAAATTTATTCATTTCTTTTTTACGTAAAAGAATTTGATTTTTAAAACCAACACTACCCGCTTCTTCTCTATATAGATTTAATTCGCTCATTTTTAAAAAAAATATATCCTCTGCTTCATCTATCAAAGCTTCTTCGTGCATTAATTTACCAATCTTTTTTATTGCTAAACTTAAAACAGATGAACTTGCTTGATCTATATAAAAAGAATGATCTTCTTTTAAATACCATATCTCTTTAAGTAAATCATATAACTCATGAAATTCTCCTATTTCTTTATCAGATGGTAAATTTGATAAAATCATATTTAAAGTTTGTTGGCGTAATTCAGCAGAATATTCAATACTCTTTGATTTATTTATACTCCTTGGATATCGTTTTAAAATATTTAAAACAATTTGCGGGTCTTCAATCCATATAGAATCTTTTAAATCAAAACCAACAGATCTATATCCATGTAAATTAATAAATTCTAAAAATTCGTATAAAAATTTATTGGAATTATCAGATTTAAATTCAGTGTTATTAATTAAATTTAGAAAATCATGTGTGCTAGTTGAATCTAAAATATCTCTATATTTATGTACCAAATCATATAAAAATTTATCAATTTCTATACTTTTGTTATCTATACCATTAAACAAATTATAAAGATCAGAAAGTTTAAAATCCTCAATAAATTTTTTCAAAAACTTATAAAACTTATCTGTAGTATCATGAAGAGGTAAAACTACAAGAAAATGAATATGCCAATGTCTTTTGTGTAATTTCATTAAATTATCTAAAACATTTAAGCCAGATTTCAAATCATAAATAGTATCTATGTTTTTTTTCATTTCAGTAAGATCATTTATAATTTCTGGTAAATACTTAATTTTCCAATCCTCATCTAACCTGTTAACTAAGTTATTAACTTTCAAATTATGTATATTTTCGTCATCAATATTCTCTGCAGATGTTAAATTATTTGCATAGTACGTATATCCATTGATAACTTTACTAATTGATCTTTGTTCTCGGTTAAGGTATTTGTTTGCTTCATTAGCACCTTCTGATGTAGTCAAGTTCCGTATGCCCGTAGACAAAGGGGTTGTGGGTACAGGATTATGTCCACTTTCCCAAAGCCAAGTTAATTTCTTTTCAGACTCGGAAAATTTTGTCGGAAACCATTCTGGTAAATATATATAATTATTATCGTTATTTTTCATGGGTACTAATAAATATCCAAATAATTATACACCACAAAAAAATGTGATTTGAAATATATATATTTTATATGTATTCTATTAGACAGTGAAAAATAAACCCGTAACCTCAAATAATCGCAAATCTAAATCTAGATTTTCTAATCCTCTCACTTCTATAAATTTAAGCTCTGATTTTAAATACCTTTGGTTAGGTCAGGGAGGACAGGGATTTGCAATGTGGTCAGAAATGATTGCAAGAAACTGGCTAACATATCAAATCACAGGGTCAGCTCTGGCAATAGGTATTGTAAATTTATTCCGTGCAATTCCATTTGTTTCATTAGGTCTTTTTGGAGGTGTAATAGCAGACAGATTCCCAAAAAGAAAAACACTAATGATAATTCAATTCTGGTCATTATCTATTTATATCGTTATGTTGATATTAATTTCTACAGGAATAATAGAGTTATGGCATATTTATATCACAGCTTTCTGTCTAGGTTTAGGAATGGCTATAAACCAACCTCTTAGAACATCATTTATACCTCAAATGGTAGGGAAAGAGCATATGTTAAATGCTATGTCTCTAAATTCCATGGCTATGGGAGTAACAAGGTTAATTGGACCTGCAATTGTAGGTTATGTTATAGCAATATCAAATGATAATGTAGCACCAGCATATCTTCTGTCAGCTATAGCATACTTATTTGTGATTTTCACAACAATTAAAATTAATGATGCAGGAAATCCTACTCAGATACATAAAAATTCTCCTCTTAATGATTTCACTGATGGAATCAAATATATGTTTTCTGAAAACCGTACTGTTTTATGGTTGGTGATACTTGCATTGGGGCCATTAGCATTTGGATTTAGTTATATCAGTTTATTACCAGTATATGTGAATGTTAAATTAAATTTAGGTGCAGAAGCTTTTGGTGGAATTCAATCAATTTCTTCCATTGGAGCTTTAATAAGTGCTTCATTATTAGCATCATCCGGTAATTTAAAAATTAAAGGTAAATTATTATTTGGAACCACTCTTTTATATGGTGCAGGAGTCATCATAATGGGATATTCAAGTATTCTTCTAATATCATTTATTATTGCAATTTTCATTGGAGCTTCTCAATCAGTATTCAGAACATTAATATCTAGCACAATAGTAGATATTACTGATGAAAAATATAGAGGGAGAATGATAAGTATGACTATGTTAGATATGGGCATGGCATCCATTGCATCTATAGTTGCAGGCAGAATCACAGACGTACTTGATATTACATATGGAATGTTATTTTGTGGAGTGCTGTGTATTATAATCGGATTACTAACTTTTATTTCACACAAAAAACTTTTTAAAATATAAAAATATAAATTGTTTAAATCATTCACTCTATTTCTGCTAATATCTTTGAGTTTAACTACATTATCCTGTGGGTAAAGTAATAACAGTGAAGTTAAAAATTTAAAAACACAAATAAAATTCTTTCTGATTTTGAAACCCCGATGCAACAAGTACAGTGGGAGGAAAGTAACACGGAAATCCCTTTAGCTCAAATAGGTGTGATTGGAGCAGCATATTTAGCGACAACCAGAACTGAAGAAAATGTATACCAGAGTTACTATAAAGATCTAAATAAATTTGGATATGAAAAATCTTTTGAAGTAAATTTTGGAATTACTTTATCAGAATTCTATAAAGAATTTGATAAATTTTTAAACAAATCCGACGAAGAGAAACAAAATATTTTAAAAGTTAATTAAATCAACAAAATTAATTAATCTAACTTTGACAATTAAAAATTACTTACTGTATATTTATCAATATAAAAATTATACGGAGATAAAATGAGTTCATATAATTATGATACTTTTCCTCTAGATTTCGATATGCAGGCATTTATTGATTTCCCAAATATTGCAAATGCAGGGACTAAAGCCCCGGATGGGAAAGTTTGTAATTTACTTACCAATAAATGGGAACAATTATCTACTTACTGGAAAGAAAAAACAACAATCATAGAATTTGGATCAGTAACCTGATCAGAATGTGCCCTGGCGGCGCCAGGTTTTGATAAATTGGTCAAAGAATTTGGAGATAAATTTAATTTTATTTTCATTTACACAAGAGAAGCACATCCCGGAGAAAAAATACCTCATTTGGCATCTTTCGAACAAAAACTTGAACATGCAAAACTGATGACAGAAAAATATATCAACAGAACTATGTTAGTTGACTCCCTAAATGGAGATATTCATCATGCATATGGCAGACTTCCTAATATGACTTACATAGTTAACAGATATGGAAATGTAATATATAAATCAGACTGGACAGATCCTTCAACAATTAAAATGGTTCTAGATCATTATCTTGATGAAAGAGAGATGCTTGCTAATAAAATAAGAGCTACTCCCTACTATGTTGAATGGCAACCAATGAGAAAAAATGATTCAGAAGAATTTATGACAATTCTATTAAGAGATGCCGGTCCAAAAGCAATAAAGGATTTCATAGAATCACAAAAACATTATCAAGGGCCAGTTCAATCAAATTCTAACATAGGAAAAGCTACTGCAAAAAAACTTGAAAAATGGTTAGAAAAGCAGGATTATTAATATAAAAGGAGTTATATATCAAAGGCGCATATTTTAACGGTCACAACAAAATAAAAATAAATAATTTAGACCCTTATTCTGTATCAGGAAATGATGTCATTATAGAAATGAAAGCTTCAGGTTTATGTGGAAGTGATTTTCCAAAATACAGAGCTGAAACCCCAAGTAAATTTGTAGGAGGACACGAACCTTGCGGAATAATCACAGAACTAGGCTCAAATGTAAATAATCTATCTATTGGAGATAGAGTTATGATTCATCACTACTCTGGATGTAGAAAATGTAAAATGTGTAATATTGGATATACGCAAATGTGCCTTAATGGAACAAAAGTTTTTGGCACAACTTACAATGGTGGTCATCAGGATTATATGAAAGTACCAGATTATACCTGCGTGCCTATGCCAGACAATCTTTCTTTTGCTGTTGGAGCTACCACAGCTTGTGGAACAGGAACAGCCTATCAGGCATTAGGAAAATTAAATATACCAAAAAGGGCTACCCTTGCAATTTTTGGACAAGGACCAGTAGGATTAAGTGCAACAGCATTTGCAGCAGCAAATCAAATTAATGTCATAGCTATAGATGTCAATCCCTACCGCCTGCAGTTAGCTAAAGATATAGGTGCAAAATACATTATTAATTCAAAGCAAAATAACACTCTAGATAATATTCTTGATATAACATCATCTGAAGGGTCTGAATATACTATGGAAGTTACTGGTATTCCTTCAGTAAGAAATCTTGCGTTAAATTCCACAGCAAACTGGGGAACTTTATGTTTTGTAGGTGAAGATTCCGGCAAAGATACTACAATTCAAATTAGTGCTCAAATTATACACAAGCAGTTAACAGTAAAAGGGTCATGGACTTTTGGTATTAATGAACTAGAAAATGCAGCAAAACACATAATAGATAATAATGTCCCAATTGAACAAATTATTACTCACAAATTTAACTTAAAAGAAATTGCACAAGCTTATGAAATATTTGAAAATGGGGAGTGTGGCAAAGTTATGATCGAATGGTAAATAAATTAAATGGAAAATGAAGAAAACCTAATCAGCAATTTCAAAATTAAAATCAATGAGATTTTCAAAAAAATAAGCTTATACATATCAATAACTCTAGGATTGATTCTTATAATGTATTCTATAGCAGTTTACTATTTTAATTAGATTCTGATTTAAATAATGTAATTAAAATTCCTATAAATGCGCCTACAACGAAACCTAAAGCTAATATCCAGAAACTAAAAAATTGAATATTCCAAAAAAATTTATTTAATACGCTAATATATGAAATATCAAAAGTTCCCATCATTCTTTTATCTGTTAACAATCCAAGTATAGTTGTCAGAACACATATTACGCCATTAACTCCAAATAATAATAGGATAAAATTTGAAATTCTTTTCACTCTACCATTTGGATCTTTTGTCATCATATCCGGTGTGTATATCTATCAAAACAGTGTTGCCTTTACTATTTTCTATTTGTGCTTTTTTTATTGCCTCTGATATTTCATGTACTTCTTTAACTTCTATTCCTATTGCACCCATACCCTCAGCAATCATAGCATAATTACCCTTCATATATGATACTCCAAATTTCTCTCTTGCATTTGGGAAACCTCCAGGGTATGTAGCCATTCCGCTATTATTTAAAATTATTGTAGTAATAGCTAATTTAGATCTTACAGCTGTTTCTATATCCAGTCCTGACATTCCAAAAGCACCATCACCCATCAAATTCAAACAAAATTTATCTGGATTAGCTTTTTTTGCTCCAATCATCAACGGAATACTAAAACCTAAATGAGTAGTTTTCCCCCATCCGATATAACTATGCGGAACAGTTGCTTTGAAAAATGGAACAATCTGATCTCTTGGAGCACCAGCGTCATGAGTTACAATTGAATTTTCAAGATCAATTGAATTATTTATTTCATTAATTACTCTATATGGATTGATCGGTACTTCATCAGAGTTTAAATGAGAAGCCCATTCACTAAGCCATTGATTTTTTAAATTAGCAATTTTGTTAATATTATCATCAGAATCTTCTCTTCCATTTTCTCCTATTTTACTTTTGATTTCCTCAATCAATAACTCAATTGTTAATTTAGTATCTCCAGCCAAAATAACATCAGCAAAAAAATCTTTATTAATATCCTCATAATTATCAGAGTTGTGAATTATAAATTTAGAATTCTGATCAATATTTTGACCATAAGGAGTGATTGTCATACTTGTTCCTAAAGCTAAAATAACATCAGTATTATCAAGCCATGTTCTTGCTTGTAAAGTTGATGTTTGCACCCCCGCACCTAAAGCAAGAGGGTGATCTTCATTTATTGCTGATTTTCCTGGCATAGTTGTATAAACAGGTATTTTTGTTAATTCTGCCAAAGTTTTTAGCTGATCAGAAGATCTGGAAAAAAGTACTCCCTGCCCTGCAATTATTAATGGATTTTTTGCTTTAAGCAGATTAGAAACTGCTAATTTTATATCTGTCATAGATGGAGAATGATATCCCTTAACAGGCGATTTATAATCATCAATATTAATATTAATTTCTGAAGCAGAAATATCAGCAGGAATCTCAACAACAACTGGCCCTGGGCGTCCATTCCTGATGCTGTGAAAAGCTCTTCTCATAACATCGATAACTTGTTCTGGTTGTGTAATACATTCAGCATTTTTTACAATGCCTTTATAATTAGCAGTAGCATTAAAATTGGGTCTTACTGAAATTTGATTCAATGGCGGAGCTCCAGGAAGTATTAAAACAGGAATGTTATCAGCATATGCCTGACTTATGCCTCCCATACTATTCTCAGCTCCTGCCTGACTTTGCATAGAAAAAACGCCTATTTTTTCTCTATCACTTGTGCGGCTATACCCATCTGCAGCCATCATTGCGCCTCTTTCATGCCTAAACATAATTGGTCTAATTCCAATTTTAGACAAATCTTCAATTAAAGGATTATTAGGGAAACATGAAATCCAGTCAATATTTTCCTTTTTTAATATTTGTGCTATTGCTTCTGATACATTCATTATTAAAAAGGGAGATCTCCAGAGCTAACTATAAATGATTGGGACGTTGATGCACTTTCTCTTATTTTTTTTACTGGTTTATATTCAGGCGAACTATTCCATTCATTCAGAGCAGCTATTGAAGGAAATTCCAAAACAACACATCTGCCTTTAGGATCCCAATCTCCATTCCGTGTAATTATTTCTCCACCTCTGACTAAATATTTACCTCCATATTTCTTAATTGTATCAGGAACTAATTTCGTATATTCCTCATATTTTTGTTGATTATTCACTACAATATCGCTAATTACATAAATTTTCATATCATTAATTTATCCTATTTATAGAGTAATATGTGTTCCTGCTAATAAGACGAACACAACTATAATTGTCATAAGGCCACCAAACAAAGCTAACAAAGTCAAAGGTATAGCCTCCAAACCTACTTCAGACAAATCCCATAAGCCGATTTTTTTTCCAAATCTTCCTAATAATCCAGCTAATGTCTCCATAAGATGCTCCTTATAATTTAATTATAGATGAGGCAGAATTTCCTTTGAGAAAAATTTTATACTATTTTTATGATCTTTAATAGGCATATCCCCTAATCTGAAATTGGAAATTATTCCTCCTATTTCAAGTTTTTTCAATTTAAGAATTTCTTTTAAAACAGTTGAAGGAGAACCGTATATAACAGCATGCTTCAAAGTATTTCTGGGATCATCCAAAGCCTGTTTTATAGATTTATTTTCATCTGAAGTATTCAACTTATTTCTTGACCCAGAAATATGTGCTTGCATATTTGTAAATGCTTTTGTTGCAATAGATTCTGCCTGACTATCAGTATCAGCAACAACAATATTTCTCCAAATCCATGAATTCTCCAAATTATTATTTATATAATTATCATCATAATTATTTTCTCTAAGTGTCTTCTTATAACTAGCCACAAATTTTTCAGTATTTTCATACGTATGTGCTACAAGCATAATTGCTCTACCATTTTTTGCCATTTCATTAACACTATTTAATGATGCGCAAGCTCTAATTACACTTGGCCCATTTGGAGAGTATATTTTAGGTCGTATTTCAGGAATATCGAAATTCCATATTTTGCCATTAAATTTTTTTATATCACCATTCCAGATTCCAATTAAATTATTTTCTAACTCCAATAATCTATCTTGAGCTTCTTTTGGATCTACCCCAAATCCTCTATATTCAAAATAATTAAATAAGGATAATTTACTATGACTAAATACTTTGAAGATATAAATGTGAATATTAATAAAGAGTCACAAGATTTTATTAAAGTAACGGCAGAGCCTTTTGAACGTGGACATGGTGTTACAATAGGGAATACTCTTAGAAGATCATTATTAACTAGTATTCCTGGTGCAGCTATTACATCTTTGCATATTGAGGGTGTTTCCCACGAATTCACAAATATTAAAGG
>CATLOZ010000043.1 GCA_950054395.1 uncultured Chloroflexota bacterium | reverse complement strand
AAATTAGCATCAATTTTACAATACTTTATTCTGTTGCTTTTCATATCATCAGGAAAAAAATGTGTATGTACATCAATTAAATTCATAGTAATATATCTTGAAGATAGTTTGTAAAATTATATTATTAATATTTAAACTATACTTTAAATGCTTTTATAGATGATAGAGGAAAAAAGATATGAATATTTATGATGAAATAGGTGTAAAAAAAGTTATAAACACGTTGGGTAATTCAACAGTTCTTGGAGGAAACACCACTTCGGGTGAAGTGAAAGAAGCTATTGAATCTGCATCAAATAATTATGTAGATATGAAAGAATTAACAGACACATGTCGTAAATTAGTTGCAGATTTAATTGGAAGTGAATCTGCATTAATCACCCCTGGGGCATCTTCCGCCCTATCATTAGCAACTGCTGGTGCTATGACCGGAACAGACAGAACTCTTATAGAACAAATTCCTGATACATCAGGAATGAAAAATGAAGTAATTATCCAAACTCAATTAAGGGTTCCGTATGATAAAGCAATAGAAGTTGCTGGTGCAAAATTAATTGAAGTCGGTTCCTCAGAAAAAACTTCTGTTGAACATATAACCAAAGCGATAAATAAAAATACTTTAGCAATTCACTATTTACCGGGTGGAGAAAGTGTTAAATCTTCAGGAAAACATACTAATGCATTAGATATAGAAACAGTTATCAAAATTGCAAAAGATAATAATATTTATGTAATAGTAGATGCTGCCGGGCAAGTGTATCCTACTGACAACCTTACAAAATATATAAAAATGGGTGCTGATGCCGTTGCTTATGGAGCGAAATATTTTGGTGCATTAAATGGAACAGGTATTTTAGTTGGAAAATCTAAAATAGTAGAAGCAGCAAGATTACACAGTTTTATAGGATTTGAATTCGAAAAATTAAGATCTATTGGCAGATCGATGAAAATGGATAAAGAAGATATCATTGCAGTATACGTTGCATTAAAACAATGGATGACAATGAATCATGAAGAACGAATAGAAATTGCAGAAAAAAAGGCAATGTTACTTAAAGATAAAATATCATCTGTTTCAAATATAAGCATATCTGAACCTGATATTTCAGGGACAACAATTGGTTTGAAAATAACTCTAAATGAAAATTGCCCTTTTAATGCTGACCAATTATCAGAAAAACTTGCATCTGGAAACCCCAGTATATGGGCACGCGGCGACGATGATACTTCTGTAATATTTAGAATGGGAACAGTTAATGAAGAAGACTTAGATATTGTTGCAGCTAAATTAAAAAAAATACTAAATTAAATTATGTTTAATATTGAATTATTACGAGCTAACAAAGAATCTGTAATCAAATTATTAAAAACCAGAAATGTTGAAATATCATCACTGAACAATATCCTAGACCTGGATATTGAAAAAAGAAAACTCATAGAAATAACCGATAATTTCCGTTCAAAAAGAAATAAAACATCTAAAGAATTAAGCGCTATGAAAGAAAAACCTGAATCAATTATTATAGAAATGCGAGAATTAGGTGATAAGATCAAAGAATACAAAAAAAAATTAGATACCACAAATAATAATTTACAAAATCTACTACAATCTATTCCAAACTTACCATCAAAAAATATACCACTAGGGCCTGATGAAGATTCAAATGAAATTATTTTCACACAAAAAATACCTAAGCAAAAAAATAATTTTCAACCTTCGCCACATTGGGATATAGGTTCGAAATTAAATTTAATTGATTTTAAAAGAGGAGTTAAACTTTCAGGATCAAGGTTTTATATTCTAAAAAACAAAGGAGCTCAACTTCAAAGAGCTTTAGCTAATTGGATGTTAGATAAGCATATAAATAATGGCTACAACGAATATTATGTTCCAAATATTGTTAAAGAATCAGTTATATTAGGCGCAGGGCAATTACCCAAATTCAAAGATACTATGTTTAGAGATGCAGAATCAGAATTATGGCTTATTCCAACTGCAGAAGTACCAATAACAAACATATATAGTAACGAAATATTAAATGCAGAAAAATTACCTATCAAAATAGTTGCCCAAACACCTTGTTATAGAAATGAAAAAGCTGCAGCAGGAAAAGACACAAGAGGTATTAAAAGGGTACATCAATTTGAAAAAGTTGAGTTATACCAATTTGTTGAACCAGAAAAATCATCTGAAACATTAGAATCTATGCTAAAAACTTGTACTGAATTATGTAAAGATCTTGGTCTAACTTATAGAATAAAATTATTATGTACAGGTGACCTGGGATTTTGCTCTTATAAAACATATGACATTGAAGTATGGTCCCCAGGATCAAAAGAATGGCTAGAAGTAAGCTCAGTATCTAACTGTACAGATTTTCAAAGCCGAAGAGCAAATATAAAATACAAAAGAACCCCTAAATCAAAAACAGAACATTTACACACTTTAAATGGATCCGGGTTAGCTTTACCCAGAATTATTATAGCTATCTTGGAATCTTTTCAAAATAATGATGGAAGCATCAATATACCTGAAATTCTATGGCCATATACAGGCTTTAAAGAAATAACTATTACTTAAGCAGAAAATTTATCTCTAAGATCTTTTTTAAGTATTTTTCCCATTGAATTACGAGGAAGTTCAGAAATGAATATAATTTTTTCTGGTCTTTTAAAACTAGCTAATTTATCATTACAAAAAGCCAAAATCTCATCATCAGTTAAATATTTATCTTTTTTACATTTAATCACTGCTGTTACAATCTCTCCCCATTGAATATCAGGAAGACCTATTACAGCTACTTCTTCAACATTAGGATGTGTATACAATATCTGCTCAATCTCTTCCGGGGAAATCATTTCTCCCCCTCTTTTAATAAAATCTTTTGCACGGCCTGCTAAAAATATATATCCATCTTCATCTCTATATCCTAAATCTCCAGTATATAACCATCCATTTTTAATAGCATTCATTGTAGCCTTGGGGTTATTCCAATATCCAGACATAATTCTTTCACCTTTTGCTACTATTTCACCTACATCATAAACTGACGCTTCTTTTCCATTTTCATCAACAATTCTCACTTCAATATCCTGTAAAGGCTTTCCTATTGAGGTTAAACGTTTTAACTTTCGGGATTTTTCATCTTCTGTCCCGGAAATATCATGATCTTCAGGCCCAAGAGCAGTAATTGTTGCAGCAGTTTCAGTTTGTCCAAAAGCATTTATAAATTTAGCATCTTTAAATTTATTAATAGATTCTTCTAATACGCTTATTGGCATAGGTGCCGCACCATATGTAATAACATTTAATGATCTGAAATCATAATTATCAAAATTTTTATTATCTATTATTTGTTTAATCATTGTAGGAACTAACATGACTCTATTTATTTCATAATTTTGAACTAATTTCATCCAATCTAAAGATTCAAATTGAGCTTGAATTACTGTTGTTCTCCCTGAATAAATCCCTGAAATAGCAGTTTGTATACCAGCAACGTGATATAAAGGGACTGATAATAATGTTGATTCATTATGATCCAAATCAGCTGGATCTAAATTATTTAAAGCAAATTCACAAAAACTAGAATGTTTTAATATTACTGCCTTAGGAGTACCAGTCGTCCCGGCGGTATAAACTAATAAAGCAATTTCATTACTATCTTCATTTTCAAATTCGAGTAATTTATTATTAAGTATTAAATCTTTATAAGTCTTCCAATCATTATTGAGTGTATTATCTAATGTAATTACTTTTATTAAATTATGATTACCATATTTGATAGTTTCGTTTATTAAATCATGATATCTATCTCCCACAAATATTAATTTAGGGCTACTATCATTAATCATGAAATTCAATTCTTCTTTTTTTGAACGATAATTAACAGGTACCATTAGTGCCCCAATCAATGAACAAGCAAAAGTAATATGAATCCATTTATCTGTATTAGTATGAAAGTAAAATACCCTATCACCATTATTTATACCTAAATCCCTCAATGAGTTTGCCAAACAATATATTTCAAACTTTAATTCTGAATATGTGGCAGAATTATTATCAAAAATTAATGCTTTCCTGTTTGGGCATATACTTTCTGTTATGTTTAATAAATCTATAATATTCATATATTTCTGATTTTTACTTTTTACAAAGATCTAGAATAAATTTCTTCAAGACGTTTTCCAAAATAAATATTTTTTTCAGTGCTAAAATTTAATAATTTTTTTATTTTAATCAATCTTGAAGTATCAATTGAACTAATTTTTTCTGCATATTTAAAAACATGGTTTAATAATTCAGAATAATCTTCAAAAATACAATTAACTAAACCAATCTTTAATGCTTTATCTGCATTTATTTCTTCAGAAAATAAAAGTATTTCTTTAACATATAAATCTTTAATTTTATTAACAAAAGTTTGAGTCCCTCCAGAAATAGGAATTAAACTCCATTGTACTTCTGGCATCAAAAATTTAGAAGAAGTATGAGCAAAAACAAAATCACTTAACATTAATAATTCAAATCCTGACCCAATAGCCCACCCTTTAGTAAGTGAAATAATAGGTTTTTCAAATTGATATAAATCAATCCATAAATTTTTATATTTAGCTATTTGATTGGATTTTACTATACTTGGAAATGTGTTAAATTCAGATAAATCTGCCCCACTAGAAAAGTTTTCTGAAGTAGATGAAAATATTAAAACTTTAATATCATTATCAATAGATATTGCATTAATTACTTCTTTTAATTCTTCTCTCATGATTATATTAAAAGAATTTTTTTTGCTAGAATTATCTAATTCGATATGTGCGATATTATTTTTTTTATTATATTTAATATATTCCCAGGGCAAATTATTTCCCTTTAAAATTTTTATGCGATTTTTTGTTTTTAAATGAATTTATTGCCTGTATACGGTCATTTGAACTTAATAAAATTGATGATAAATCATTTTCCATTTTCATCCCTTGTACAGTAGGTGTTTCATTTCCAAAATTTATAGCTTCTTTTGTATATTGTGTAGCTAATGGAGAAAAATCCACAATTTTTAACAACTTCTCAATCATTAAATTCATAATCTTATATTCACTAGTAATTGTATTAATAAGTCCAAAATTAACTGCTTCTTCAGAATTGATATCTACCCCAAACATAATCATTTCTTTTGCTTTATTTAACCCGATTATTCTTGGAAGTAATTGTGTGGCACCGTCAAATTGTATATTTACATCTAAAATTTGATTCATTGAAAATGTAGAATTCTGAGTACATATTCTATAATCCATAGGTAATATAAATTCAAATGCTCTATTTATAATTTGTCCATTTATCGCACACAAAGTTGGCTTCCTAATATTCATCACTAACTCGGTCAAACTTAAATAAACAAATCTATCATCACAAGCATTGTGAATTTTAAATCCTTTTGAAAAATCAAACGCCACAGCCCAAATATTATCATCAAAATTAATATCATCTACTAATAAATTTAAATCATAATAAATATCATCTGCTGTCATATTATTTTTTGAAAACGCAATCACAATAGATTTTTTATATTTTTTTATTTTAAAAAAATTATATTTGTTCATATATTCAATCGTTTCTTAACATTAATCAAATCAGGAATAGAATCAATTCCTAAATCTTCAACTACAAAACTTGCAGCACAATTTGCAATTTCAACTGCATAATTAATATTATTAGTTCTATAATAAAAAATTAGCATATATAATGCAAAAACATCACCTGCCCCAGTAGGATCTACTAATATTCTTGGATCATAATTTTTATATTTAGTTATATTATTATATTTATCTATCAAACTAGATCCATTAGGACCATATGTTACAGAAATATATTCAATGGAATTTTTAAGTAAATTTTCAATTCTTAACTTTGAAATTTCTTCTGAAGAACAATTAATGATATTAATCCCCTGAGAATTTAAATAATATTCATCATCTATCAATTCAATAATACCCTGATTTATATCTTTTCTTAAGAACCCCTGAATACATAAAGAACACAAATCATATTCAAAATTATCCTTTATTGATAACTCAAAATCATTTAAAACTGGAGCAAGCATCAACATTTTTGTTTTTATTTTATTATTAAAATTTAATGAAATTTTTGATGCCTTATTTTTTAATACCAATTTTCTTTGATCATTAGTATAATTTATTAAAAATTCTGTATCAGAATTCTTTGACATATTTAACACGTTAAGTAAAGGAAAATTATCAAAATAATTTTTATTAATTGTGTGATTACTTATAAGCAAAGTTTTCAAACCTAATTTAGAAGCAGTGATAGCTGCATATAAACTTGGCCCACCCAATTGAAAATCCGAAGAATCATTAAGATAATCTTTTGTCATATTTCCAATAATAATTAAGTCGAAACTTTCTTTTGAATCAATTTTATACTCAATATTATTCAAATATACTTACTATCTATGAATTCGATTATTTTTTAAGTTTTAATATAATGTGCCTATTTCGACCAAAGTCTTCACTTTCAGTATTTATTTTTTTACTATCAGAAAAAAATCTGTGAATATATCTCCGTTCAAAAGCTGGCATAGGTTCCATGGCAAGTTGTTTACCTGTTCTTATAACAGTCTTTTCCATTTTTTCAACTAATTGAGATAAATTATTAAATTTTTTCTCTATATAACCTTCAACATCAAGAGAAATTAATGCATCTTTATTATCTACTTTATTCTGTATCATTAAATTCACAATATATTGTAATGATCTTAAAGTTTCACCTCTACGTCCTATCATAAGAGCTGCATCTTCACCATCTAAAGATATTATTAAATCAGAAATTTTTCCGTTTTCTATAATTTTAGTAGTGATTTTCATAGGTGAATCTAAATACTCTAAAAAGTTTCTAAGAATTTCATAAGCGAGTTTAATACTTTCAGGAACATCGCTAACTTTTTCAACTTTTACTTTAGCCTGTTCATTACCAAAGCCTAGCAATCCACTTTTTCCTCTTTTAATTACTTTAATCTCTACTTCTTCTCTGCTTGCGTTTAACTCTACCAGAGCGATGTCTATTGCTTCTTCGATTGTTTTTGCTGTTGTTTCTACTACTTTCATTATTTTCCTCTTTTTCATGAATATCTGATTTATTATTATCTTCAATTAAAATTTCCGAATCATCTTTTACCAAATTTGTATTTAAATTAAATAAACTTTGAATTTTACCTGTTATAACTAATTGAATTAAAGTTCCTATTACATTTGAGATTAACCAATACAATGCCAAACCACTTGGGAAACTTAAAGTAAACCATGCTAAAAGAATAGGCATAAACCATAACATCATTCTGTTTGTAGATTTTTGTCTATCATCCATGGCTGGTGTAGCAGTAGTTTTTTGCATAAGAAATGTTGATGCCCCAACTAATATAGGTAATCCTATTTGCGTATAAATATCAGAAGATTTTACTATAGACCCCAAATTTAACCATAAAAACTTAGCATCAATAGGGACAGCCTGATTTATCAAAGGAATAAAACCGTAAATAGAATCTGATAACTGTGTTAAGCTTTCAGGGTTAGAAGGTAATGTAATATATAACGATTGATAAAGACCTATAAATATTGGCATTTGTATTATCAAAGGACCTAAACAACCTATAGGATTGATCCCTTGTTGCTTATATAAACTCATCGTTTCCTGTGAAATTTTTTGTTTATTACCTTTATATTTTTCCTGAATCTGTTTTATTTTAGGCTGCATACCAGCCATACCTTTCATTTGCTTTGTCTGTCTAATAGATAATGGGAACATCAAAACTCTGATTAACACTGTAAATGAAATAATACTTAACCCAAAATTTTGACCTAATAAAATATAAAGTAATATTAGGCTATTAACCATTGGCCTAATAAATATCACATTCCATATATCGCTGAATATTTCCATAAATTACCTTTTCAACACACTGGATCCCAGTCTTCATTGTTTCTTTTATCATTTTCCCCGGTGAAAAAAGGTCTATTCCATAATTCATCAGGATTTCCATTCTTTTTTATAGTATATGCTCTTAAAGAACCATCAGAAACTTGAATAAATATCTTATTTTCATATGATTCAATAGATGAATAAACTTTTTGATTTATATTACAACTACCCAATTTTCTTTTTGTATCTTTATGAATAACCTGTAGCTCTCCTTGTTTTGAAATAAAAATCAAAAAATCATCAATTATTACAGGAGAAGAAATAATAGGGTTTTCAGTTTTGTATATCCACATTATCTGACCTGAATTTGATCTGATTGCATATATATTACCATCAAGATTTGAAGCATATATTATTCCAGAATCTAACACAGGTTCAGCCCAAAACCACCCTTTTGAATCATTGAAATGCCAATTTAACAAACCATTTAATAAATCCACTGAATAAAAAGAACGATTCAAAGTACCAAATATTATTTTGTCACCGTCTAATACAGGGGAGGATACTATACTTGAGCTAGTTACAAATTTCCAGTTTAAATCACAATCTTTATTAATAGAATATAAATTACCATCCATCGATCCAAAAATTAATTGCTGATTATCTTTATCCCAAACCGGCTTAGCCCATAAAGAATCATTTGATTTAAATGAACATATTGGTTCAAACATTTCATTTTGTTCATACTGAAATAATGAAAGTTGCCCATCGGAAGATGGTATTGCTATATAATTATCCATAAATGAAAGTATATTCCCAACAATAACAGGTCCAATTTGTTCTTCAGCCAATAACACTCTTTGTTCTATATCTTGTAAGGAAACTTCATCTAATCCTGAATTCATATTAAATCCTAAAAGCTTTCCTGCAGGAGTTCCAATAAATATTTTACCATCAAATAGAAATGGTTTTGAATAAATAGATTTAGGTAAAAATTCCGAATCTAATGAAGAGGCTCTCCAATTTTCTTTCGCAGTCATTATATCAATAGAAATCAATTCACCCTCTATAGTTCCTATATATACATTATTACCTTCAACAAAAGGTGTTGCCCATCCAGAACCTTTCATACGGTCACCTACGCAAGAAACCATACACAAAGAAACTATAAAACTAATTAAAATATATGATTTAATATTTTTCAAAATTTGCAATTTATTCACTGAATAGGATCATATCCTTTTTTACTCATTGGATTACATTTAATTAATCTCTTTATAATCAAATATAATGATTTGAAGATATTATATTTTTCTATAGTTTCGATGGCATATTGAGAGCAAGAGGGAATATATCTACATGCACTTGGTAAATACATTGATATAGATTGTTGGTAAAATTTAATTAATAATATTGATATTTTTTTCATAATTATAATCAGTCTATTGATGTATCAAATGAGATTTGGTTAAAAGATCTTTTATTTCATCTTTTAAATTTTCATATTTAATACTTTTAGATTTTTTCTTGGCTACTAATACTATATCTTTACCAGGAATAAAATTATACAAATATAATATAGACTTAATTCTCCTTATTATTTTATTTCTTTCAACGGCAGTACCGTAATTTCTTACCGATGATATACCTATTCTTGAGTAATCCTTTTTGTTGACGAGATATAACAATATCATATTATTTGATACTTTCTTTACGCCTTTATCCCAAACTACTTTATAATCAGTATTTTTTTTTAATTTCAATATTTGATTGTCATAAGCAATCATTAAATTCTCAAGTGAAAACTAAGGTGACAACCTAGATCTTGATTTTGCCATCCTACGCTTTAAAATATTTCTACCCGATTTAGTTCTTAACCTAGATCTGAAACCATGTACTCGCGCTCTTCTTCTTTTTTTCGGTTGATATGTTCTCTTAGCCATAGATTTTAATTTAGAAAGGAGAATTATATAAATCTTTAGAGTCAGGGTCAATCTAATTTAATCTCTATTAATCATAATTTATGTTAGAAAGTAATAGTTTAAATTATTAATCTAAATATTTTTTTTGAATATTAATTATATCTTTGATTGCTATAGTAGCCATATCTAAGGCTTTCATCAATTGAGATTGTGTAAATTTTCCTGATTCACCCGTACCTTGTATTTCAATAATATTTTTATTTTCATCCATTACAAAATTAAAATCGGCAATTGCTTTTGAATCTTCTTCATAATTAAGATCTAAAATAATATTATTCTTCATTAAACCTACACTAATTGCTGCAACAGGATTGATTTTTATGTTATTAGATAATATTTTTTTTAATTGTAATTTTTTAATAGCATTATTTAATGCGATAAAACTTCCTATTATTGCGGCTGTCCTAGTGCCTCCATCTGCATTTATCACATCACAGTCAATCAATAATGTATTTTCCCCTATTTGAGCTAAATCTATTGCTGATCTTATACTTCTACCAATTAAGCGTTGAATTTCTTTTGTTCTTCCACTATTTATATTATTTCTATTTGTACGTGTATTTGTTGATCCAGGAAGCATAGAATATTCTGCTGTTATCCATCCTTCCCCTGTACCTCTCAAAAATAATGGAACTTTATTATCGAATCTTACGGCACATAATACTCTAGTATTACCCAAACTAATTAAACAAGAACCATCTGATTGTTCTTGTACATCTTTTAAGACGTGCAGCTCTCTTCTTTCATTATCTTTTCTATTATCTGATCTCAATGAAAAGCCTTCATTGTTAAAATTGCTTTAGATTATATTATTAAGATTGTTTATTTATGTGATAATTATAACTTTAAAAAAGATATTATTAAAATATGAATCCTAATCTCATTAGAAATTTCTGTATTATAGCTCATATTGATCATGGAAAATCGACTCTTGCTGATAGATTAATCGAATTTACCATAGGAATTAAAGAGGGGAATGATCAAATATTAGATACCATGGATTTGGAAAGAGAAAGAGGAATAACTATTAAATCAAAGGCAGTAACTTTGCCCTATAGTCATAAAAACGGAGATATTTATAATTTAAATTTAATTGATACCCCAGGGCATGTTGATTTTACCTCAGAAGTTTCAAGAAGTTTAAGAGCTTCAGATGGAGCAATTCTACTCGTAGATTCATCACAAGGAATTCAAGCACAAACAATAGCAAACACTTATCTAGCTTTAGATTTAGGATTAAATATTATCCCTGTAATTAACAAAATAGACTTACCCTCTTCTCAAACTCAAACAGTAATTCATGAATTAATCAACACATTTGGCTTTATAAAAGAGGAAATACTTCAATGTTCTGCAAAAACCGGTGAAGGGATTCCTGACCTTGTAACAAAAATAATAGAAACAATACCTCCACCTAAGGGTGAAACGCATTTTACCCGAGCTCTAATTTTTGATTCAAAATATGATCAATATAAAGGCATAATTAATTATATAAGAGTTTTTGATGGGGAAATCAAATCAGGATCAAGTCTTAAAACAATTAATTCTCAAACTAATTTTTCAGCAAATGAAATTGGAATTTTTACTCCCGATCAGAAAAAAAAGACTTCTTTAAAGCTTGGTGAAGTAGGATATATTTGTACAGGATTAAAAGAATTCAACAACCTTCCTGTTGGTGATACCATCACACATATTAATAATACAAATATTTCAGCAATTTTATCCGGAGCTGAATTAAAACCAAAAGTTTTCTCAGGAATGTTCCCTCTTGACCCTAATGAATTTCTCGATTTAGATGAAGCATTATCAAACCTCCAATTAA
>CATLOZ010000042.1 GCA_950054395.1 uncultured Chloroflexota bacterium | reverse complement strand
ATTTCAACTCAGTTATACAAGGATAATTCTTTTGATAAATATTCTTTGATATTAAATATTAATTCTTCCGCCCATTTTAGAGGAAGAGGAGATCTTGAAAATTACGATCCATCAGAGATATATAAATTTTCAAAAATGCAACGCTATAGTGAAACAAAATTAGCAAATTTATGCTTAACTTATAAATTGTCAAAATTATACTTAAATGATGATATATTAGTTAATGCTGCTCATCCAGGAGTTGTGGCTACAAATTTATTATCTAATAACGGATGGCTATCTTTTTTGAATTGGGGTTTGAAATTAGTAGGAAGAAATGCAAATAAAAGTGCAAAAGAACTTTTTGAGGTAATCCAAAAATGTCATATGGATAAATTGTCAGGTGTATTTTTTTCAGAGGGTGATATTGTGAAATCTTCAGATTATTCATATGATATAAACTTACAAGATAAAATTTGGCATATATCTATAGGATTAATTAATGCATCAACAATGGAATTTTAATTTTGATTAAACGTTGGTTTTCTAATATAAAAACACTAGTAATAAATATATATTCATTAATTATTGCATCTATTTTAAATACTGTATTGCCAATTGGTCGAAAATCCAATTGGATTTTTGCAGGTAATATTACATATCAGCATATTTCTAAAATGATATTAGCAGGATTTTTAATTATGATCCCTTTTGTTTTAACTTATATGTTTGCAAAATTTTTAGTTGATATTATAGATGGTGTTTTAGCCCCATATATCTCACTGTTTTTTGGGGGTAGAAGAATATATGGTTTAGGAGTATTAGCCTTAATTTTTGTTGTATATATTGTAGGGTTACTGAGTACAAGATATTTTGGCCGAAAGATTGGCGATGCTATACAAAATTTTGTTTTGAGGATGCCGGTGGTAGGATATTTATATTCTTCTGCCAGAAGATTAATAGATTCATTAGCAGGCAATAAGGATGATGATTCAACTGGATTTAAGCGTGTTGTAATGATAGAACATCCTAGAAGAGGTATGTGGTGTATTGGTTTTTTAACTTCTATTATTCACGTTTCAAAATCTCAGAAAATGGCAACCGTTTATATTCCAACTGCACCAACGCCTAATTCTGGTTTTGTAGTAATGGTTCCTTATAATGAGATAAATGATACTGATTTAAGTGTTCAAGTTGCTATGACTATGGTTTTGTCAGGTGGTATTATTGCTCCTAAGTCTTTCAATAAAAAACCTATTACTAGTAAAGAAATCGAATCAATCGATTCTGAAATTTCACAAAATTAATTATTTATAATTCAAATTATATATCGTGATTGAAGCTAAAATTGATAAATTTTTAAATGATTTTAAGATCAAATATGAATTAATGCCATGTGATCCAGAATTAGCAGATACAGAAGACTTTTGTAAATATTATAATGTTCCTAAATCTAATTCAGGAAATACAATAATAATTGCTTCTAAAAAAGATCCTATAATTTATAGTGCTTGCATTGTTACAGCAGAATATAAATTAGATGTTAATAAAATTGTTAGAAAACTAATGGGCGTTAGAAGGCTTTCTTTTGCTTCTGCAGAGCAAACTGCAGAACTCACTGGTATGATAATTGGAGGTGTAACTCCTGTAGCTTTACCACCTGATATAAATATATATATAGATAAAAATATTGAAAATTTAGATTATATTATTTTAGGCGGTGGCAGCAGATCTCAAAAAATTAAAATAGATATAAATTCATTATTGACAATTCCGAATACTCAGTTTATTGAAGGATTGGGTATTCCATTATAATTTTTTATTAATTAAACATATTTTTCGGTGGAATCCATCCGCCAAGTTCTTTTTCTAAAATTTGACCAATCTTTAATGCTATTTCATCTTTCCATGGAGCTGTAATTATTTGTAATCCAATTGGATAACCATCTGTGTTTGTGCCACACCTTAGTGTTAATACAGGCCACCCAGTAACATTATATGCTCGTAAAAAAGTTGCTTTAGTGACATAATTCCAATCTTTATTCGAAGCATCCATAATTTCACCATGTTTAAATCCTGCTTTATGAAGAACAGGAGCAATTAATACATCATAATTATCAAAATACGATAATGATTCACTTTGATACATTGCAATTTGTTGGACTAATTCCGATAAATCAATTGCACTTTTATTATTATATTCTTCAGCGATATCAAATCTTGCTTTGGTCCATCTGTGTGGAATTTTTGTATTTGATCTATCTAGAAGTTGTTTTAGATAATTTCTTTTATCATAATTAGCTATATCTCCTGCAACGGAATCACCTCTTTCGATTATAGTTGTATCGATTTCATTTATAGATTTAACAATTGGTTCTAATTTTTGACAAGCAGCATTAATAACGTGTTTTGTATCATTGTCAGAAGAAATTGATTTAGTAGAATGATAAAATCCTACTTTTAAATTTTTTGTTGAGATTATATTTGGATCATTTAATGGGGATATAACTACAGTTGGATCAACATTGTCTGGTCCCGAAATAATATTAGTAAGTGGAATTAAATCATCCACAAATCTAGCTAATGGACCAATAGAGGTTAGTAAATCTCCTGGTCCGGCATCAAAGGAAATCGCATGTCCAGTTCTGGGGACTCTTCCAAATGTTGGTTTAAGCCCTGAAATCCCACAATGATGAGCTGGCATTCTTATACTGCCACCAGTATCTGTGCCAAGATCAAATACAGAACCGCAAGAAGATATAATAGCAGCTGCTCCTCCACTGCTTCCACCTGTTGTAAAATTAAGATTATAAGGATTGTTTGTTCTACCATACGGAACATTGTCAGTTTCTCCCCCCATAGTAAATTCAGGTGTGTTTGTTTTTCCCATTAAAATTCCACCTGCATTTATAAGTCTTTCAGCAACAGTTGCATTATGCTTTGGTATAAAATTGGTTCTTCCCTCTGTACCCCATGTACTTATAATATCTTTTGTATCAAATGAATCTTTAAGTGTAAAAGGTAATCCAAATAAAGGTTTTGTATTACTGTCATTAAAATTGTTATCCATAAATTTAGCAGTTGTAAGTGCTGAATCAAATGAATCTTGTACTACAGCGTTTAACGATTTATTGACAGATTTAATTTGATTGATATGTACATTTGTTAATTCTTCAACTGAAATTGTTTTATTTCTTAATGAGTCTAGCAAATCTTTTATTGGATAAGTGATAATTTCTTTAATCGACATAAAATAACCTTTAAATTTACTTGATAGAATTATATTATAATTATATGTAATTACTAAATATTTTCAATGTGAGGCATTTATTTGCAATTATTTTGGGAAAAATGGACAAAAGGAATAAAACTTATTTTATGTGATGGAGATAATAAGGAAGAAGTTGGAGGTATTCGTGAAACTAAGCAAGGTTATAATGCTTGGGCTAAAACTTTTGGATATGATCCTGGTAGAGCAATAAAAGGACTCGATTCATTAGAAGAGGGCCGAGAATTTGTAGAAAGTTTTCAGCCTTGGGATTTGTATGACCTTGGCAGAGGATTGGTAGTAGAACCTGAAGTTAGAGAATCTTCTAATTAATATTATTTGTAATTTTATTTATTTCTGAAATTGTTTCATTCCATAATGATTTGTTATATTCATTTTTCAATGAATTAATCATTAGTTCTTTTAGTGTTAAATTTGAATCATTTTCAGTTTCATGTAGTAATGTATTTTTTTCTAATAAATCTGATTGCACTTTATATGCCTTTTTAGGTTTTTCTTCCCATTGGGATAATACGTTTAGATTTTTGTCAGTTATTAGAACGGCAGGTATTTTTTTTAATCCTAAATTTTGACATGTATCTTTTAAATATTCATTTTCTGATCTTTTAAATATTTGTAGTGATAAATTTGAAATTAATTCAGATATTGTAATAAATATTGGTAAATTAAATAATGAATCAGGGCAAAAATCTTCAGTTAGTATAATAAAGTTTTTATTTTCTAATTTAGGTTCTAATATTTTTATTGAATCTTGTAAATCTGTTTTTGATTTTACAATTTGAATTAGTTTATTAAGATTTTCTTTGTTTTCAGTCATAGATGAAAGATATTCTTTCCAATGAAATCCATTTTTTAATGATTTAGTATCAATTTTTATCATATTTACTTCATACTCTTTCGTAATATAAGCAATAATATTATAAACCATTGTGAATATTATGAAATCTGAAAATAATGAAAATTATTATTTGAATAAGCTTGTTAAATCTATTAATAGTTATGTAGAAAATTTCAATGGAGTAGCAGGTGTGTCAATAAAAGATTTAACCAATGGGTGGTATTATGGGATTAATGATGAGCTTATATTCCCCACGGCATCCAGTATTAAAATTCCTATTTTACTTAAATTAATAGAATCGTCTGAGGCTTCTAAATTAGATTTGTTAAAAAATATTGAAATAACCGAAGAAATGAAATCCAGAGGAAGCGGAGTGATTCATAAAATGAACGGTACAATTAATCTTACAATTGAGAATCTAGCAATTTTAATGATTAATTTGTCTGACAATACTGCTACCAATCTATGCATTGACATTGCTGGGCAGGATGAAGTGAATAAAATGTTAGAAGATTATGAATTTAAATCAATGAGATTAAGTAGAAAAATGCAGGACTATAATGCTATAAAAAAAGGAAAAGAAAATCTATCTTCTGTAAAAGAAATGAATTTAATTTTAGAAATGTTGGATGCTGCTCGTGCTATCAAACCTGAAGTTGCTAAAAAAGTTTTGAATATCTTATCTATCAATAAAGCTACTCCCATATCTCAACCATTACCAGAACATATTCTAGTTGCAGGTAAAACCGGCGGAATGCCAGGCGTAAGATGTGAGACAGCAATAATATATCTTACAAATAGAAAATATATTCTTACAGTTATGACTTCACATGCGGGAAATGGATCATCTTTTAGTAAGCAAAGTATAGGAGAGCATAATGGTTCTGATCTAATTTCCAAAATTAGCTTTGAAACTTTTAACTATTTTAATGTCTTAGATCAATCATCTGAATTTGGACAAGGATTAACACAGACGGTTAATTATTGAGTACTATTAATAAACCTGCGAAGCCTTTATATGGATTTCTTACATCTGATTTTTTAAGACTTTGTTTAGCTATAACTGTATTTGCGGCAGGCACTTGGCAGGAGCATGTAAGTATTGGTTATATTGTATATGAACTTACTGATTCTGAATTTTACCTTGCGTTAGCTTTCGCAGTAAGATTCTTACCATTTTTGATTATTTCTAATTATATCGGTTATATTTCCGATTTGGTAAGTAGGCGAAACTTGTTAATTATTTTAATGTTAATTGGCTCAATAGCATTATTGATAATGTCTTTTCTCATTTCAGCAGATTTTATTAATTATTATATTATCTTATTTTATATTTTTATTAGCGGGTCAGTTTGGTCTTCTACAATGATAACCCAACAATCATATTCCTATGATTTAACAGGATATAAATATTCTGTTAAAGGAATTGCAATTACTAAAGGAGCAGACAGGATAGGGGGAATGCTTGGAGGGGTATTGGCTGGTGTTTTGGTTATGAAGAATTATAGATTCCCATTTATAGTAAGTGGGTGTTTACAGATCATTGCAGCTTTAATTCTTATTCCAAATTCAAAAATAAGTTTATATTCTCCTAAAACTAAAACAAGGCCAAAAATTACCGAAATAATTTCTATTTTAAAGAGGAATAAAATTTTATTAACAGTAGTTATTTTATCTTGCGGGACTGAGATTTTTGGATTTTCTCATAATAGTTTAATTCCAGTTTTTGTTAAAGATGTATTAGGAGGGGATGGGCAAGATTTAGGATTGATGATGTCATTCAGGCAAATTGGAGGAATTATTGGTTTATTGTCTATTGTTTTGTTTGGTTCATATATAAAAAAAGGATTATGGCTTTTATTTGTTATATTTGGATTTGGAATAAGTTTGTTTTTATTAGGATTTCAAAACCATTATATATATTTTGTAATTGTAAGTTTATGTGTGAATATTTTCGCATCTAGTTGTGACTCTTTGTATCAGATAATCACACAAAGATCTGTTGAAAATAAAAATAGAGGAAAAGCTATGGGTGCCTGGTTATTTACAATAGGTTCAGGTCCCTTAGGATATTTAATTATTGGATTGTTAAGTAATTTTATTTCCAAAAATATAGGAGATCTAACTTCAATTTATAACTCTATAGGTCCTCAAATGACTATTAATATAACTGGAATGATTTTAATTATTATTAGTCTTGCTGCTTTTAAGTATTCAAAAAAGTTAAAAGAAATACCTGCTTAAATTAAGAATTTTTCATATTTGCCAGATAATTTTTCATCCCATCCTGTAGCATGTTTGTTACACCTGAGCAAAACCATTGAAAGCCAGCATCTTTATAAAATTTGAAAGCATTGATATCTCTTGCAATTGTTCCACATGATTTACCATTAGCGATTGCAATTTTACTTAAATTGATAATTGTATCTCTTACTTTTGGATTGTCTATTTGTCCATGAATTCCAAATGTTGAAGATATATCTGAAGGACCGAAAAATAAAACATCTACTTCTTTTATAGAAGAAATTTCTTCTACTTTTCCCATAGCTTCCATTGTTTCTATTTGTATTGCTACTAATGTTTCTTGATTAGATGAATCAACATGCTCCCCAACAGATTGAGGTATTCCATATGCTGATCCTCTTCCACTTGCTAATCCTCTTTTACCTACAGGAGGGTATTTTACTGAATCAACTACTGATAATGCATCACTTTTGTTGTTTATTAATGGCATAAGAACTCCTTGGGATCCTGCGTCTAGAAATTTTTGAATAACTTGTTGGTCATTTTGTCCAATTCTGGTGATAGTAGAAATATTTCTTAATTCTGCAGCCCTATAATGTTCTTCTGCTAAGTTTGGATTAAATGTTGTATGTTCACCATCAATTATTACAAAATCAAATCCTAATATTCCCATTATTTCTGTGATGTTTGGATTAATTATATTTTGAAATAAGCCTATAATATCTTTACCTGATCTAAGTTTTTCTTTTATGAGATTTTTATTCATAATAAACTCCTATGATAGTTTTTTCATTGCATCAACAGTTTCTTTTACTGCTTCAGCTGATTGTATTAAATCATTTTTTTCTCTTTCAGATAAATCGTATTCAATTATTTCTTCAATTCCGCTTTTACCTAATTTTGCAGATACACCAAAATATAGATCATTAATTCCATATTCACCGCTAAGATAAGCTGTTGTAGGAAGTATTGTTTTAGAATCAGAACATATTGCATCCACCATTTTAACTATTGATGCTGAGGGAGCATAAAAAGCACTTCCAGTTTTAAGTAGATTGACGATCTCTGCCCCACCATCTTTCGTTCTTTGTACAAGTGACTTAAGTTTATTTGGCTCAATAGAATTGTTTAAACTTTTTCCACCTATTGAACTATTATTTAATAGAGGAACCATTGTATCTCCGTGACCTCCCAAAACATTTGCTGAAATAGAATTTACTGAAATGTTTTCACTTTTAGATATAAAAGTTGTAAATCGAGCAGAATCTAATACTCCTGCCATTCCAAATACTTCATTAGGTTTTTTACCACTAACTTGGTATGCTTTCATTGCCATGGCATCTAATGGATTTGTTACAACTATAATCAATGCATCTGGAGATTGATTTAATGATTTTTCTGTAACTTCTGAGACAATGTTCATATTTATTTTTAGAAGGTCATCCCTGGACATACCAGGTTTCCTTGCTACTCCAGATGTAATTACAACAATATCAGAATCTTTTGTTATATTATAATTTGTAGATCCAATAATATTATTGTCTAATCCTAATATAGGTCCAGATTGCAAGATATCTAATGCTTTACCTTCAGCCAATCCTTCAGCAATATCTATTAAAGCAATTTCACTATAGTTTTTTTCAAATAATCTTTGAGCGGTAGTTGCACCAACGTTTCCTGCTCCTATAACTGCTATCTTTTTATTCATAGAGTGTCCCTTTATATAATGTTGTTTTAAATGGGTACTTTAAATTATACTTCTGATCTGATTTATCATCAATATAAGTTATTTAATATTACGATCCCCAAGGACTAATAGATTCTTTTAGTGATTTATAGCCTTCTAAAAATCCTGGGCGTTTGCCACTGTATACTTCATCAAAAATATTAAGAGAATTTTCAAGCCATTCATGTAGTTGAGTATTTTTGGGATTCGCATCAATATATGCATCACGAATTAATACAAAATGAATTCTTGGGTCATATGGCTGTTTAGCTCCCTTCATCCATTCATCACCATCTAATAATCTTAAGAGCATAGCATCTGCAGAACCAAGAGTTTGCTCATGAATAGGAGGTCCGTCAATTCTATGCATCACGGAAGTCATATCTCTGCCATTACCTGTTGTATAACCCATATCATTCCACATTTTTTTTGTATCTATATCTTGCCCTAAGTAATTTGCTACTTTTTCACCGAATGATCTTAAAGGATCTGAGATGTCTGCCAATAAATCTGTTAATCGGTCACCATCTAGATCTGTAGCAAAGACAATAGTGTTTTGTTTTTCTATTAGATCCCAAATTAATAAACCATAATTTGTATCAGAAATGTGTTGTTCTATTCGACCTCTCCAATTTTCCATACCTTCTTTAAAGTTTTCCGGAAGTAGTTTGATGATTTTGTCTATTTTATCCTTATGCTCACAATATGGATCAACAGCATATTTACGCCCGACTTCGAATTTTGTGCCTTCTAGTAACCATGAATGAAGCCCTGCATTTATACCGTCTTCCATTGCTTGAGTGGGTTTGGTTGCAACTCTACCTAAATGACCTGTGTCGTTTACCATTTTAAGAAAGAGTCTATTAGCATAGGCCATTTGAACACCAGGAGTGTTCATTTCTGAGTGAACTAATCCATTATCATTAACGGTAAATTTCGCTTTGTCCTGAGAATAAGGAAGACAAGGCATACTTCTTACAACAGTAATTGGCCCATATGGTCTGACATTACAATATACACCAGCCTGAGTACGAAGCGGGGCATTTCCTGATTTCCCCATAACAACAACTTTATTTCCTTTTCCATCATTTACGTAAGCGTCACCAGCAGTTGACCATTTTATCGAAGTACATGGCATATTTCCGAACCAAGCAAGAGATTCAAGTGAAGTATCATGCCTGTATTGTGCCCACATTGGTACTGCATAAAAAGGAAGTCCTAAAATATCAATTGCTGCTATTGTACCTAAAAGGGCGTATGCGTCGGTTAGTGAATGTGCAACTGGATTAACATTATTATCGTGATTTCCTCCTTTCCATATTATTGCATTTGGGTACCCATCAGGAGTGATGTCTGCAGGTACAAATAAACTAGATAAATGTTTAAGTAAATCTCCTCCATCAGCTTCAGTTTTTGCTATGGATATAAGATCAATCATAAATACTCCTTTTTAATTGATTTTAATGATGGGTTCTTGTGCTTGTATAACTCCACCAGGTGCTATTAATATTTCAAGTATGGTTCCGTCTACATCTGATTTGATGGTAGTTTCCATTTTCATTGATTCAATTATTGCAACTTCTTGGTTAGTTTTTATTTTATCGTTAATTTTCACTAGGTATTTAATAACAGTTCCGGACATTGGGGAGCTAATAAATTTATATTTATTTAATGTGTTATTTTGTTTAATTTGAGATTTGGCATTTTTTTCAGTTTTATTATCTTTATTTATATTTTGTTCATAATTAAATTCTGATTGTTTAATAATATTAGCAATTAATTCTTTATTTTCTACATTGACAGATATTGTATATTCTTTATTTTCAAATTGAATGGTGAGTTGATTATCTTGCTTTCCCGTATCCAGATTATTTGAAGTTGATTTCGATGTTTCAATTCCTGGTTTTTCATATATATTTGATTTGTTAAGTAAGAAATTTTTACCTGTATCATCAAATAAAGCATATGTTAATACATCAGGATGATAATGTGAAATATCTTTTATTTCATCTGAATATATTTTTAAGGATTTCATATTTTCATTATTCTTTGATGCGGATTTTTTTATGTTTTTAAATTGAACTTTATTTATTTCTCCTGGTGGTTTTCCATAGTTCCCTGATAAATAGGAGATTACTTGATCAGAAATATTTTCATATCTTTTTGTCATCACATTACTTACTGCTTGGGCACCAACCATTTGGCTAATCGGAGTTACAAGAGGTGGCATGCCCAAATCTTTTCTTACTTTTGGAATTTCATTCAAAACTTGCGGAAGCTTGTTTAAATTATTGTTTTCATTTAATTGAGATGTAAGATTGGAAATCATTCCGCCAGGAATTTGATGAATTAATACTCCTGAATCAATATTCGAAAATTTTGTATTTATTGAATATGATGTGTATTTTTTCACTTCTTCTTCTAATATTTTTTCAATTTTAGTAATTTGTTCAAAATCTATATTTGATTTGTATGTACTGTTGTTTGATATGAATGTTTTTAATAATGGTTCAATTGCTGGCTGAGAAGTTTTTTGGGCAACAGTTGATATACATGTATCTACTCCATCAACACCTGCTTCTATTGCTTTTAATTGAGTCATTGAAGCTAAGCCGCTTGTATAGTGATTATGTAATTGAATAGGTATTGATATGTTGTTTTTTAACTCAGTTATTAACATATATGCATCATATGGGGATAGTAATCCGGCCATATCTTTTATACAAAGGCTATCTGCACCCATTGATACAAATGTTTTGGCAAGATTTATATAATAATTCAAGGTATAAATTTCTGTTGATTTGGTTTCAAGTTTCCCTGACTCTCCTGTGCTGTAACATATTGCTAATTGTAAATGTTTATTTTTGTTTTTGATTGCTTTTGAAGCAGTTACAAGATTGTCAGGATCATTTAATGCATCAAATAATCTGAAAATATCTATTCCAAAATCTGCTGATACAGAAACAAATTCATTTATAATTTCTTCTGAATAATGACGATATCCCACTAAATTTGCACCTCGAATTAGCATTGAAAGATTTGTATTAGGAGCTAGTCGTTTAATCATTTTCAATCTATCCCAAGGATCTTCATTTAAATAACGAATGCAGCTATCAAAAGTGGCACCACCCCATACTTCAAGGACATCATAGCCAACTTTGTCTAAAACAGGAGCCAGTTTGCTGATTGTAGAATTGTTAAAACGAGTAGCAAACAAACTTTGATGTGCATCTCTGAGGGTTGTATCTGTAACTTTTATTAATTTAGTTGTCATTTGATATTTTATTTATGTTAGTATATTCCAACTTTTAGTTTTCCATTTGTTTAGTTTTAACGTTGATTTTTCCACTTTGGTATTATCTGATACTAATAATAAATTTTTCAATGACAATTCAATGATTTTTAGATCAGTTTTACTTATATTATTATTTGTTTTATTGAAAATTTTCATGATGATGGATTATAAAGGAATATTGCCATGCTTTTTCGGAGGTAATATTTCTCTTTTATTTTCTAATATTTTTAATGAATTAATGATTGTTTGGCGAGTTTCATCAGGAAGAATTAAATCTTCTATGTATCCATTTTCAGCCAAAGTATAAGGCGTCATAACTTCTTTTTTATATTTTTCTAGTAATTCATTTTCAAGTTTTTTAGGGTTTTTTGAGGATTTTAATTCTTTCCTGTACAGTATTTTGATTGCAGCTTCGGGTCCCATAACGGCTACTTCTGCAGATGGCCATGCATAATTAAGGTCACTCAATAAAGATTTACTACTCATAACA
>CATLOZ010000041.1 GCA_950054395.1 uncultured Chloroflexota bacterium | reverse complement strand
GGACGCCTTACGCCTGGATATGCTGCAGATATAGTTATTATGGATCTTCCAAATGTAAAAGAAACAGCAACATTCACAGATCCGCATCAATACTCTTCAGGGATAACTCATGTTATAGTAAATGGAGAAGTAGTGATTCGAGATGAGGAGTTTACGGGCATAACACCTGGCAAGATGATTACTAATTTTAATTCTTAAATATAGGAGATGAAATGGATAAGATAGAAATTAAAAATGCAACAATTATAGATGGCTTGGGTGGAGATCCTTATATTGGAAATCTCTATTTAAATAATGGGAAAATTATTGCGATAACCCATGGTGAAAGTTTGGATTCAGATATATCTATCGATGCAACAGGTAAAACTGTTACACCTGGATTTATAGATTTACATACACATAGTGATCTTTCATTTTTACTTGACTCAACTGCTCAAAGTAAAGTTCGACAGGGTGTGACTATGGAATTAATAGGTAATTGCGGAATGAGTACTTGTGCACCTTTAATTGGAGAATCAAAAGATTTATTAATGCAACGATTATCTACTTATGAAAATGGCGGAGGATTAACAGATAAAATTAATTGGACAGATTATGCGGGGTATATTGAAGCTTCAAGAAAATCAGGAGCAACTTTAAATATAGCTTTTCAGGTTGGGCATGGTACTTTACGATCAGCTGTTATTGGACAAGAAGACAGACCCCCATCGGCCGATGAATTAATTGAAATGAAAAGATTAGCTGGAGAATCTCTTGATGCAGGAGCACTTGGTTTTTCAACTGGGTTATTTTATGCCCCAGGATATTATGCAAGGACAGATGAGGTTATTGCTATTGCAGAAGAAGCAGGGAAAAGAAATAAACTTTATTCAACTCATCAAAGAGATGAGGGCGCTAGTTCCGTAGGACTTTTTACATCTTTGAATGAGGCAATTGAAATTGGAAGAAGGGCAGAATGTAAAGTTCAGATATCTCATGTTAAATGTGATACCAATCAGGTATGGGGAAAAGCTGATAAATATTTGGCACTTCTTGAAAGTACAGTAGACGAAGGACTTGATGTTAGAGGTGATCAGTACCCTTACCCAAGATCAAGTACTTCTATTACAGGCGCGATTTTCCCAAGATGGGCATTATCTGGAGGAAGAGAAGCAACACTTAAAATTATGGCTAATGAAGATTCTCGTGGTGAATTAATTGATGGTATTAATGAAATTATTGATAAAGGCAGAACAACTGATGGAATTATGATAGCAAGATTTGTCCCGGATGAATCTTTTGAAGGAAAAAATATTACTGAAATTTCAGAAATAATGGGTACCACACCTGCAGAAGCTGTTTTAAGAATCTATCAGCAAAGTGAAGCGATGGTCGTAATGCAGAGTATGGATCAAAAAGATGTTGATAAATTTGCACAACATCCACTGGTAGCAGTAGCATCTGACGGCTCTTCAATGTCTACCGAAGGAGTACTTTCTGCTGGCAAACCTCATCCTAGAAGTTATGGTACAAATCCAACTTTTATTCAAACATTTGTAAATGAAAAGAAAATAGTATCTCTTCAAGAAGCAATCAGAAAAATGACATCACTTCCTGCAAGCAGATTGGGTCTTTCAAATAGAGGAAGATTAGTTCCAGGATATGCTGCGGATGTAGTAATTATGGAAGCAGAAAAAGTAAAAGCAAATGCTACATTTTTAGATCCACATCAGTATCCATCTGGGATAACTCATGTGATTGTAAATGGAGAAATTGTAATTCAAGACGAAAAATTTACTGGTAAAACTCCAGGTGCAATGATTACTGATTTTAATTCTTAATTAATTATATTTTTTAAATGTAATAGATTTAAATTTTAATAAAATTATTGAGTATATTATTTTTATTGAAGCACCAAAAATAAGGGATATACTAATTCCAAATATTGAAGATACATATCCAGCTACACCAGGACTAAATGTATGAGCACCTGTTCTGCCAAGATTTGAAATACTGGCCATTTGTGTTTGATTTTGTTCACTTACAATGCTCATCATAAATGCTTGCCTTGTAGGGATATCCAAATCATTAAAAGCTTCTTTTATTAGATATAAAATTGAAGCTATAATCCAGTTTGTAGATAAGGCAGCTACTATAATAATGCTATTTGCAATTACTTGACTTAATATCATAGTGTTTAAGATTCCAATTGTTTTTGCTATTTTTGGTGCAAGTATTAATGAAATTCCATTTAAAATTTGGGCTAATATAAATATTATTGATAATATTCCTTCATTTAAAGAAAAGCTTTTAATCAACCAAAAAGAAATAAAACTTCTGGCTATGAATCCGCCTCCAAAAGAATCAATAGCAAACAAACTTGTAATAATGAAAATTAATTTGGAGTCATTGTTTGTAGCAGGAATAATTTTAGATTTTTCATTTTTATTTGATTCAATTTCTTTATTTAACATTATATAAGTAGAAGCTTGTATTACATTTATTAAGGTATAAATTGTGAATAAAATTTGATAGATGGATTTAGATTGCAGTGATGTTATTGACCTTAATATTGGAATTATTAACAAAATAGATGTTCCAATGATTTTTGAAATCATTGGTAAAAAATTATACACACTATATGCATAAGTTTGATTTTTTGATTCTACTAGTTTAGATATCACTGGTATTTCTATAGAAGATATTCCTGTTCTGTCACCACCTGTGATACTTCCTATAGAAAATATAGCAGCAATTAAAATCATATAGTAATTATCTGTATAAATTAACATCATCCCACTTACAGTTGCACTGAGAGTCATTATGATGAGTGTAATTTTCCTGGTTAATATATTTTTAAAAAAATATACAAATAAATTTGATATTGCTCCGCTTAAAGTAAAACATGATAGAGCTATTCCAAATTGTAGATTTGATAATCCTATGTAATATAGATAGATGCCTAGAAATACTCCCAGGAAACCGAGGTTATATCCTCTTAAAGTTGTTGCTAAAAGAATAGTAAATAAGTTTTTGTTTTTGTATAAATATTTTTTATTATTTATGATTTTCTCATTAATGAATATTATTTTGTTCTAGCAATCCAATGGATAAAAGGCAATAAAGTTTAATGTTATCTATGTAATCTTTTAGTGAAACTCTTTCGTCTGGCTGTGTATTATATTTTCCACCTGATCCCATGACAAATCCAGGTATTTTAAGTTTATTTACAATATGTCCGGCATCAGTTCCATAAAGTGAGTAAGGGAGAATTTGTCCAATTATTGCATTAGAATTTTTGATTAATATATTACTTTTATTTATTAAATCAATTGTATTTTGAGTTAAATTCGTTTTGATAGGAGGCATAATAGGGTTGTTAGATTGTATATTAAAAATTATATTTGATTTTGGATATAATTTTTTATATTTGGATGTTATATTCTCAATTTTATTATTTGTAATTTTAATATCATCAAAATTTGTAAATCTTACTGACCCATGAATAATTGCATTATCTGAAACTTGAGGAGGTCTGTCATCAGAAAATTGCTCTCCTAAGCCGGATCTGACAGATCCAATATGAATGATATTTAATTTTTTTTCTTCATTATCAATAATTTTTTTTGAGATATCTAATACAGATATTTCATTTAGTATTTTGTTCATTATTATTGTCGCATCTGTAGCTTCTTCGCGTTTACTTAAATGTCTTGTTTCTCCAATAATATTTATAACAAAAGAATAAGTTCCTGAATGTATTGTCATATAGTTTAAATCTGTTGGCTCTCCATTAATAAAAAAATCACCTTCAAGTCCATTATCTAATAATGTTTGAGTTCCTATCCCGCCTTGTAACTCCCCAAGGACAGAAGTAAAAACTATTTTTCCTTTAACTAACCCAATTTGTTTTAATATTTTCGCACTATAAAGCATAGCTGCCATAGATGCTTTCATATTGGATACTCCAAGGCCATGGATATGATTATTTATTATTTCTCCTCCAAATGGATCCACTGTCCAACCATAACCAATATGATTGGTATCTAGATGGCCATTGAAAATTATTGTTTTATGATTATCAGAAAAATTAAGATTTGATATAAGATTAAGTCTGTTGTCTTTTGTTTTATGTAATTTATTAATTGTTCCTAATTCAGAAAATTTTGATTCCCAGTATTCAATAATATTATTTTCATTTTTAGAATTGGTTCTGCTATCTATTTGAATAATTGATTTTAGAATATTGATGGCTTCATCTTCGTCTAGGTAAGATTCTATTTTGTGGAGATAGTTATTTAATATTTTGTTATCCATAAATTTAATTATAACCATGTATACTTAATTTTAAACAAATTATTTATATTCTTTAGGGGGGATTATGCCCTGGATAAATATGATTAGTGAAAATGAAGCAGAAGGGGAATTGGCTGAAATTTATTGTGAATTAATTGAACCTTGGGGTGGTGTTGATAATATAATGAAAATTCATAGTTTAAGCATTGAATCCCTTAAAGCCCACATGCTCTTGTATAAGACTGTGATGTATGGACAATCTCCTATAAAAAGAGCGCATCGAGAAATGATTGCAGTTGTAACTTCAGCTGCAAATAAATGTGAATACTGAGTAATTCATCACGGAAAAGGGCTTTTCCGATTAACAAAAAATCAATCATTGGTTGATCAATTAAAAGATGATTATAAAAAAGCTGATATAACTAATAAAGAAAAAGCAATGCTGGATTATTCGTATAAATTAACTTTATTTCCATGGGATATGAAAAAATCTGATGTTGATGATTTAAAAAAAGCTGGTTTTTTTGACAGAGAGATACTGGATATTAATCAAATTGTTTCTTACTATGCTTATGTAAACAGATTAGCAGATGGCTTAGGAGTAGAACTCGAGAATATTTAAAGTCTAGATTTTTTCCAGAAGTTATCAGGTATATTTGTTAAGTGATTCAGATTGTTTTCTGATAGCATTTTTTTTGATTCTTCTTCGGTTTTTTCTAAAATATCCAATTCATTTACTTTCAGTACATTTCTGTCCAGCATGATTATTTCACCATTTACTATAACTGTATTTACATCAGCTGCATTAGCATAGTGAGCTAATCTTGTTACAGGCATGTTCATAGGTAATAAATGAGGTTTAAACATATCAATTAATATTATGTCTGCAACTTTGCCAGTTTCTATTGATCCTAACTCTGATCCTAAACCTAATGCTTCAGCTGCATCTATTGTTATCATTTCCAGTACTTTGCCTGGAGGTAATATTGTTGTGTCTTTAAAATGTCTACGATGGTAATGCATGCACTGGCTCATATGTCTAAACATATCAAATCCTCTGTCAGGTGCAGCTCCATCTGATCCTATAACTACCCTGATACCTTCATCAAGTAATTCAGGAACAGGACATCTTCCCATAATTGAGTAGTTTGAGCTGGGATTATGAACAATTGTTGGCTTGTGTTTTTTTATTGATTTTAAATCTTCATCAGATAGTGTGATTGAATGTGATAGTAAAGCCCATTCACCTAGGGCATTAAATTTATCTGATATTGATATTGATCCTTCTTTATGTCCGTCTTGTGTGAAAATTAAATTGTTTTGAGATCTTAAATCCATAACTTTGTCATACATATAAGCTACTGATTTACTTAAACTATCATCATCCATTTCTTCAGGGAAGAATTTAGGAGCTGATACACAAAATGATACTCTGTTATTTTGAACGGATTTTATATTACTTACTAACTCTTCTGTTACTTCCAATTGATTATCAAGGCTTGATTCAACAGGTTTGTTATTTTCTTTATCGTAAAACATTGTAGGATAAGGAGGCCTGTTTGGGCCAATTGCAACTATCCCTTTTATTCCATTTTCTCCAAATGATTTAGCATAACTTACTGCGTAATCAGGTTTGTCTGATCTTAGTAAATCAGTGCCTCCGCCAAATAGAATTAAAGAGGATGTAACCCCTGCTTTGATTTTTTCTAATGCGGATAAACTAGCATCAGTTTCCCAGAAACTCAGACTTGAGCCGGTTGAGTAGATTTTCAAGCAAGCATCTACCCAGTCGTTTGATTTTCCCACCCCTAAAGATTTAACCATTGTGTGTCCTGCATGAGTGTGACAATCAATTAAACCTGGCAATATTACTTTTCTGTTTGCATCAATAATACATGTATCATTGTCAACTTTTATTTCATCTTTGGAAACTTGAGCTATTTTATTATCTTTGATTAAAACGCTGCCTGATTCTATTATTTCCCTGTCAGGGTTCATTGTAATAATTGTGCCATTTTTTATTAAGATTTGATTCATATTGTTATCACTTTAAATATATTTATAATTTGATTTTTTGGGTTTATATAAAAATATCATTATAATTGATTTAATTAATAGTTACATTTTAGATTATCTAATCTAAAACTAGTAAAATATATCAACATAAATTAATTAGATATGATTTTAGGAGTATTGCAGTGAATGAACCAGAAGTTTTGCTAGAATTAAATGGTTCAGTTGCAATACTGACTCTGAATAGACCTAAAGTATTAAATGCTTTAAGTAGATCTTTGCAATTAAGTTTAGAGAAGTATATTGTCCAATTGGAAAATGATGATGAAGTAAAATGCGTAATTATTACAGGAGCAGGAGAGAAGGCATTTAGCGCAGGGGGAGACATCCATGAAATGGATAAATTTTCTAAAATGGATAATCCACCAGCGGATCATCCCTCTTCAAAGTGGTATACATGGCGATTAATGAATTGTGCCAAACCTTTGATAGGAGCTATTAATGGGCTTGCATTTGGAGGTGGGGCATTGATGGCTTCGAGTTTTGATATTAGGATAGGAACAAGCAATACATCATTTAAATTTTTGGCAGCTACTTACGGTAGATTGAACTCATCCTGGACTTTACCAGCACAAATCGGTTGGCCAAAAGCTAAAGAATTACTTTTTACGGGCCGCCAAATTATGGCCGAAGAAGCGTATGAAATTGGATTATTAAATCATCTGGTTTCAGCAGATCAACTTATGGATAAAACATTAGAAATAGCAGAAATGATTAGCAATAATGACTCCAGGATGGTTCAGGGATTGAAAAAATTAGTATCTGAGAATATTGGATATACATTAAAAGAACAATATAACCATGAAATGAGAGCAGTTCAGGATTGGTTAAAGCCTATATCTGTTCAGGATAGTTTTAAAACATTTTTAGATAAAAAGGGGAGGATATGATGTCACCACAAAAAAAATATCCATTAGAGGGGTTAAGAGTATTAGATTTGGGACGTTATCAGGCCGGACCAAGATGCGCTCTAATGTTTGCAAGAATGGGAGCTGAGGTAATAAAAATTGAATCTTTGACTGGAGATGAAAGTAGAAAAAACCCTCCGGTAGTCCGAGGTCAAAGTGCATATTGGGTTCAATATAATAGTGGTAAAAAGAGCTTATCTATTAATTTAAGAACTGATGAAGGAAAGCATGTTTTGAAAGAATTGGTTATTCATTCTGATATCTTTTTACAGAATTTTAGACCGGGTACAATTGACATAATGGGATTTGGTTATGATGTCTTAAAAGCTTTGAATAAAAAAATTATTATGATTAATGTTTCAGCGTATGGTCAAACAGGTAGTTACAGAGACAGAGTAGGATTTGATCCTTTGGGGCAGGCATTAGGCGGAATGATGTCTTTAAATGGATTTCCAGACGGGCCTCCTATAAGAAATTTTTTCCCCCTGATAGACCGAATTACTGCATTACATGGCACTATTGGAGCGTTAGCTGCATTACATGAGAGAGAATTTTCAGGCGAAGGTCAGGAAATTGATGTTTCTTTAGGAGATACAGGATTTACAGTTAATGAAATTCCTATTAGCGCTTTTTTGGGAGATGGAATAATTCAAGATAAGACTGGAAATGGAATGGGAATGGATAATGCTTATCAAACATCAGACGGATGGGTGTTGATGGCTGCAACTAACAGAAAAATGTGGGAAAGATGTTGTGAGGCTTTAGGCTGGGATGATTGGGTTAATGATCCAAAGTTCGCAGGAAGAAATGATAGAAGAAAAAATTATAAAATGATTGAAGATCGTCTGACCCCCTGGTTTAAAAGTAAAACAACTGAAGAAGCAGTGGAATATTTAAATAAATTCAGTGTTCCAATTGCTCCTATTAATGATGTTGTAGGTGCAAGTATTAACCCATTAATTGAAGAAAGAGAAATGATGATTGAAGTGCCTGATAAAATCGCAGGTAAAATTCATGTTACTGGTAAATCAATAAAGTTTAGCAGAACTCCTATGACTGTTGGCTCAGCGCCTACTATAGGGCAACATACAAAAGAAATTTTATCTGATGTTCTTGGTTATGAAGATGATTATATTAATCAATTAGTATCAGAAGAAATTATTCGTTGTGATTAATTATGGAATCCAAATATATAAGTCAGACAAGAAAACGAATTACAAAATCTGGAGTTACTTATTTAGATTCTAATAAAACTTATGATTGCGTTGTATTATTTGCACCAATGTTTGGTAATGGTGAAGTATATGCAATAAATCTACAAGGAGAAATAATTCACCAATGGAATTTGCCATGGGCTCCTGGTTTGTATGGATATTTATTACCTAATGGTAACTTGTTTTATATGGGAAAATCGAACAAAAAATCTGATGTGAATTTCCCATTATGGGAAAGATTTAGAGGAGGTGTTATAGCTGAATTTAATAAAAATTCAGAATTGTTATTTCAATATGAAGATGTTTATCAACATCATGATGCCAGAAGAACTGATAATGGAGGGGTAATATATTTGGCAGTTGAGGAAATAAATCAAAATTTAGCAGAGAAAGTTCAAGGTGGAATGATACCCGAAAATTATTCAGGGAAAATGTGGTCAGATGTATTAATAGAAATTGATAAAAATAATAATAGGATTTGGGAATGGCATTCCGTTGAACATCTGGATGTTAATAGGCATAAAATAACTTTTAATGATCCAAGAGATGAATGGAGTCATGGTAATACCGTTGTTCCTATAGAAGATGATAAGGTTTTAGTAAGTTTTAGAAATATTTCAACAGTTGCATTAATAGATAAAAAAACTGGCAAATTCATATGGGAGATAGGACCTGAAGTAATTGCCCAACAACATGATCCACATATTTTATCTAATGGCAATGTACTTATATTTGATAATGGTGTACATAGATTTGATGAACCTATGCCTTATTCTAGAATTATTGAAATAGATCCTATAAGTAAAGATATTATCTGGGAATATTCTGATAAACCAAAATTCAATTTTTTTAGCCCATATATTTCGGGGGCATTAAAGTTACCCAATAATAATGTAATGGTAACAGAAGGTAATTTCGGTAGAATTTTCCAGGTTGATTCAGAAGGAAATATAGTCTGGGAATATATAAGCCCTTATTATGAAGAAGATCATCTTGGTGTAGAAAGTAATGGTATTTTCAGAGTATCTGCATATAATAATAAATTTATAGAAAAAGTTTTATGAAAATCACAGTAAAATTGTTTGGACCACATAAAGAGAAATTAAAAAAAGATAGTATTTTCCTGAGTCTTTCTGATAACTCTAATATTTCTGATTTGATTTTAAATTTAAATCAATTTGAACCTGGGTTTAAAGAAAATATCAAATCTTATGCAATTGCAGTAAATCTAATTTATCAAGATAAAGATTTTAAATTACATGATGGGGATGAAGTTGCGATTATACCTCCTGTAAGTGGAGGTTAATAATGATTGTTATTACTGAAAACATTATCAAAATAGAGGAGTATATTAATGAATCAAATGACTCTTCATCAGGTTCTTTATTGATCTTTTGCGGAACTACTAGAGATAATAATTTAGGTAAATCAGTAGACTATCTTGAATATGAATCTTATGTTGATATGGCAAAATTAAAATTAAAAGAAATAGCTGATTTTTCAATTTCAAAATGGAGTTTGAATAATTTAAAAATTATACACAGAATAGGAAAAATTGAAATATCTGAAATAAGCTTACTTATAATTGCATCTTCCTCACATAGGAATGAAAGCTTTAGAGCAATTGAATATATAGTATCAGAATTAAAAAAATCTGTACCAATTTGGAAAAAAGAATACTATACAGATGGCGAAAGCTGGATAGGAAGTCCAGACAATCCTAATTAGTCCTTACTTAATTAAAGCTTGAATTTACTTTGAATTACATACACAATTTGATAATATCTTTATTCAAGTATAAGGAGGGTTGGCTGAGTGGTCTAAAGCACACGGTTGCTAACTGTGCGAATTCGAGTAGGATTCCAAGGGTTCGAATCCCTTACCCTCCGCCGTTATAATTTTGGAGAATAAATTGACAGAAAAATTTTCTATATGGACAATAGGATGTCAGATGAATGTGGCTGATTCTGAGAGATTAAGTTCCGCTCTCGGAAGTGTAGGGTTTGAAGAATCTGAAGATATTCGGAATTCAAACATATCAATTGTAAATAGCTGTGTTGTGAGACAAAGCTCAGAAGATAAAGTGACTGCGAAAGTAGATCAGTTAACAATTGAAAAGCGAAAAAATCAAGAAAAAATTATTGTACTTATGGGTTGTATGGTAGGGCCGAAAACAAATAATCTGGAAGCCAGATTCCCTGATGTAGATTTATTTCTACAACCGCAGAATTATGAACCTTTAATTCAGTTATTATATGAAAAAAAAGGAATTGATAAAGAAGGATGCTTATCTAATTTAGATGTTAAACCAAGAATTTCAAGTTTTGTACCTGTTAGTCATGGATGCGATAAATTTTGTGCTTTTTGTATTATTCCTTACAGAAGAGGAAGAGAAATTAGCAGAGAAATTCCAGTTGTTGTTGATGAAGTGAAAAAATTGGCTAGTAATGGTGTTAAAGAAATTACTTTGTTAGGTCAGAATGTGGATTCTTACGGTTATGATTTGCCAGAAGACCTCACTCTAGCTGATTTGTTTGAATCATTACATGAAATTGACAATATTGAGAGAATACGATTTTTAACTTCTCATCCTATTGATATGGATATTAGAATAATTAATTCAATAGCATCTTTACCTAAAGTTTGTGAAAGTATAAATCTGCCCTTTCAATCCGGATCAAATAATATTTTACAAACAATGAGAAGAGGTTACTCACGAGAAGAGTATATTGAATTAATTAATATAATCAGAGATAAAATTCCAAATGTAGCTATGTCAGCTGATGTTATAGTTGGTTTTTGTGGCGAATCTGAATCTGATTTTGAAGATACTATAGATTTAATTGAAGAAATTAAATTTGATAAATTACATACTGCTATATATTCTGAAAGACCTGGCACTATTGCTCAAAGAAAAATGAAAGATGATGTAAAGATGTCTGATAAACAAAGAAGATATAAAACCTTAAATGATATTCAGGAAAAAATCCAAGGAGAAATCAATTCGAAATTATTAGGTCAAATTTCCGAGGTTATGATAGAAGGCAAAAGAAGAGAAAAAACCTTTGGAAGAAATCGTCATGACAAAATAATTTACACTAATACTTCAGAATTAAAAGAAGGTGATATAGTGGATGTTAAGATTGATTATGCTGGCCCATGGGCTATGAAAGGCGAAGTGATTAATTTATAGTTTTGAGTCTAATAATATAGTTACTGGACCATCATTTATCAAATTGATTTTCATTTTTGCTCCGAATTCACCGGTTTTGATACTTAGTCCAGTTTTGTTAAATTCTTCTATTGTTTCATTGTAGATTTTTCTTGCATCTATAGGGGATGCGGATTCAAAGAAACTCGGGCGTCTACCTTTTGAAACATCTGAGTAAAGAGTAAATTGACTGACAACAAGCAACTCTGATTTCATATCTAAGGCACTATAATTGAATTTATCATTTTTATCAGAAAAAATTCGTAAATTTATACATTTATCTACAATATATTTTATATCTTTTGTTTCATCTGATTTATGTATTCCAATAAATACAAGCAACCCATTATCTATATTTGAAAACATTTTTTCATTTATGTTTACACTGGATTTCGTTACCCGTTGCAATAGTGCTTTCATAGATTAATCAACCATTAATTTTTTGTCGATTTACTTTCTTTGTTTTTATTTTCAGAAGTTTTAGATTTTGTATTATTTTTAGAATCTGATTTTGTTGAAGAGGTTTTTTCTGGAGCCGGTTTAGAAGTTGATGAATTAGATTTTTTAGCATAATCATTTACATACCATCCGCTACCCTTGAAAACTACAGGGACTACTGAAAATTTTCTTTGTGATTCAGAACTGCAGTTAGGACATTGTGAGATTGGTTTGGAATCAAAACTTTGTCTTTTATCAAAATTTATATCACATTTTTTACAATGGTATTCGTAAGTTGGCATAATTTATGAAGGTATATTTATAAATTTAACTAATTTAATTCAGTAAATTAAATTATATCATGAGTGGATGTATGTCAATGGGAAATATGATTCAGTTTAGTTGACCATTTGCTTTTTAATTTCGTTAAATTGATATTGATTTTACTTGTTTTATTGTCTTTATGACCGTATGACACATTATTTTCACTCAAAAAAATATTTTTAAAAGCCTTCTATGCTCTCATATCCCTTATAGTGTTCTAAATCGGACTGTAGGATTTAGAAAATTTAACATTAGTCTCATGATTCTCACATTC